>JBHLKB010000430.1:0-2503 GCA_048887205.1 Candidatus Hodarchaeota archaeon | reverse complement strand
CTTTATGAAATGGGCATCAAAAAAGAACTCCATGACACAATTCTATGTGAAGGTACCTCAATGGGGATTCATGAATCCCAATCAAGAATGTGGGAAAACTTTGTAGGGCGTAGTAAAGAATTTTGGCTCTATTGGTATCCAACTTTTCAAAAATATTTCCCTGAAATTTTAAACAACTATCCAATGGAAGAATTTTACAGAGCCATAAATATTGTCCAACCATCATTCATAAGAGTAAATGCAGATGAAGTAACATATGGCTTACATATTATTCTGAGATTTGAATTAGAGAAAGATCTTATTGAAGACAAAATTCAAGTCAATGAATTACCAGAATTGTGGAATTCCAAATTTGAAGAATTATTAGGAATTATTCCATCCGATGATGCTTTAGGTGTGTTACAAGATATTCATTGGAGTATGGGTTCTATAGGATACTTCCCAACATATTTTCTTGGTAATTTATACGGAGCACAAATCTACAATGATGCTTTAAAGAAACACCCTTCGCTACCAGAGGATTATAAAAATGGTGAATTCTCTAATTTATTGAATTACTTAAGAGAAAATGTTCACCAACACGGAAAAATATATAGAGCCAATGAATTGATTAAGAAGATAACAGGAGAAAATCTGAATCCTAAATATTTTGAAGAATATATTAAGAAAAAGTATTATCCAATTTATGGATTTTAGATTCCTTTTAAATTTTTTATTTTTTTTAATTTATTAAATAGTAGGTAAAACTTTATTTTTCTATAATCTTAATTTTAAAAAAAGATTAATGACAAAAAATTAAAAAAAATTATACTATGCTCTTACAAGTAAAAAAATTCTCGGAAAAACTATTACTCCCTTTAGCAAGGAAGTTAGTTAAAATTCCTGCGAATTATTTTACTTTATTTGGATTAATTTCTGCTATTATTACTTTTTTTGGGTTTATTTTTCATTTTCTAATCATTATAATTGTTTTTCTGTTTATTACTGAATTTTTTGATCAATTAGATGGAGTAGTAGCTCGACTCCAAGGTCCTACAATGTTAGGGGGATTTTTAGATTCTACATTAGATAGAATTGGAGATTTTTTCTTGTTTATCGGCGTAATTCTTGGAGGATATACAACAATTGAAATTGGGCTTATTGTGATAATTGGAGCGTTTTTAACTTCATATACTCGGGCTAAGATTGAAGCTTTAGGATTTGAAAATTTATATGGTGTAGGAATTCTAGAACGCACTGATCGAGTACCCATTTTACTTATTGGAGCTATTTTACAGATTTGGTTCCCTATAGCTATTTGGTGGACGATGATAATTCTAGCAATTGGTACTAATATAACAGCACTTCATAGAATTATTTTCGCTTTTCGAAAGTTTTCTTCAAAAAATGAAAATGAGGATAAATAAACAGCTTATCTGCTTAAGATATTTAGTTAGAATGATGTTTTTAAGAGTTTAAAATTGCTTTCGATTGAATAAAATTATATTTATAACCATTATTATAATAGTAAGTGATATTCCTAAGGTCAATGCTAACAGTTCAGTGTTTAAATCTGGTATAAAGAAGGTAGGTAATATTATAATTGAGGATAATTGACTTCCTAAATAAACTGATAAAATCGCTGCTACAGGTACAGATGATATTAAAACACCAAAGAAGATTCCAATCGAGCATGTTATAGACATTGAAGAAACACCAGTAATTAAAGATTCAAATGTAATATTCAAGTAATTTTCCATTAAATCACCAGTAAATGCATCAAAAATAAGACCAACAGTAAGTGAAATTGAAACAGCAATAACTAAACATAAGTAAACGGCTAAATATTTTGCTAAAAGTATACTACTGCGTCTTACTGGTCTAACTAAAAATAATTCATAAACATGACGATTTTTTTCATTAACGATTGAAGTACTTAGCATTATTACGGAAAGTGTACCTCCTATACTTGAAACAACAAGGGAAACTAGAAATGAGATAGGCATTCCTTCTAATTCAGCAGGATTGATAAATTGAATTAAAAAAGACAATAGTGGCAATCCAAACCATAGTACAATCATAACTTTTGATTTTGCAAATCCTTTTAATTCATCAAGGAAGAGTATGATTAAGCTCAATTAGTCTCACCTCCTACATATTTTAAATACACATCTTCTAAACTAGGTTTTACGAGGTTAAAATGTCGTATTTTACAATTATGTTTCATTACTCTAGTTAGAATTTTAGAGATGCTGAGGTCTAAATTACTATCAGATTTCAAATGAATTATTTGTTTATATTCATTAATTTTCTGAATAAATTCAACTTCAGGTAATTCTGCCAAATCTTCACAGAGAGGTGTATTTTTTGCTACAATTATTTCAATAATGTTACCTATATGAAAACTACTTTGAAACTCTTCTGGAGATCCAATTTTCATTATTTGTCCTTTATTTAATATACCAATTTGATTTGCAATATCTTGGACATCGTTTAAAATGTGTGATGAAAATAGAATTGTAAT
>JBHLKB010000429.1:0-2529 GCA_048887205.1 Candidatus Hodarchaeota archaeon | reverse complement strand
TTATAATTCTCTTCATCATTGCCCTCTTCCAAATATCCATTCAATTCCATAATCTAATATAAAATTTTCAAAATCTTATCGTTGCTATATTTTAAACAGTTCAATTTAAAATTTATTGTTGGCTTGCGAAAATTACTAATAAATCTTTAAATACATAATAATCAACGCTTTTATGACTTTTTAATAATCTTATTGCTACTATAATATTGATTAATTATAATTGTAGTTGATAAGTCAATTTAGATGCATAGTAAATTCAGCAATAATGCAAATATTTTTTTTGGTTTATTTTTATGTCTTTTTTTTTTTCCTAAAATTCTTCAAATATATGTTTATCTTCTGCTATTTCGCGATATATTTAAATCCATCTATAAAAATTTTGAATGATTACTTATTCAGAATTTATTTCTCATTAAAATTTATAACAATTTTAAAATATGGATTCGAAAATTTTATAGAAATCCTATTTTAAGATTTTTTAGTAAAAAAAGATGTTCAAAGTATGAAAATCCTCAATTTTAACCTAGAATTTTATTAAATATATTACCCAAAATCGCTGGAGTTTCACCTAAATATGAGTTGATATCACAGAAAAGAAGATAAAAATATGGATCAAATAAACCATACATCTCATAGCTGATGTGTATAAAAATATTAGCAGACAACGACTCGTAATGAAGAAAGTTATTCCTCATGATGATAGGATTCTTTTGGAAGATTGAATATTGTGCATTCATACCACAATAATCACATCTAAAACTGAAGTTTTCGAAGAGCAGATATAAAATGAAATCTTTTAAGATGGTCACTCATCCCCGAGGTAATAAGCATCCTGAACTCTCACTTCTCGCTTTTAAAGAAAATTTTATGCTAATTTTTACTTAAAGAAGCTAAACTCAATTATATTTAAATAATTATTATTTCATTATATATTCAAAGGATAAACTGAATCATAAAGCTTCATAAAACCTCTAAATTTTAGGAAACTTAAGAAGGACTAACCATGTCATTAAATAAAAATATACTTTTTAATGAATTATTTAATAATTTTTTAGAAGTGAATAAAGAAACTGAAGCTATAATCGTATCTGATGAAGAAGGATTGATTATTGCTGGAGAAACGAGAGAAGATATTGACATGGAAATAGTTTCAGTATTAACTACCATTGTTAATCCGATTTTGGACCGAATTCGGTATGAATTTGATTTTAAAAAATTTGGCTCATGTTCATTTGAAACAGACCACAATAGATTGATTTTTATATCTGTTGATGAAAAAATAATGCTTAGCATGGTTTTAAATACAATGGCATCAATTGAGCAATATTCTCCTTATGGCTATTTTCTGGCAGAAAAAACGGCTCAAATTATTAATTTGACAGAAGGTGATCATATTCAATTATCTGTTCCAAATTTTAGGTATGAAGCTGAACAAGCAAAAAGAATGAAAAACCAATTATATCAGTTAGACTTCGATCCTAGGGGTAATTACAAATTTAAATTTATAATTACGGGAGATCATAATGTAGGAAAGACTTCCATTATTCGTAGATTTGCTGAAAATCGATTTCTCTCAGACTATCGAGCCACCATCGGTCTTAATATTATATCACATGACTTTGAATCTTTTGGGAATCAAATTAATGTCACTCTTTGGGACATAGGTGCTCAAGAATATTTTCGAAGATATCGTAAAACTTACTATAATGCTGCTCAGGCAGGATTCATTGTTTTTGATCTAACAAATAGAAAATCATTTGAAAATGTTACAAATTGGCATAATGAGTTAAATGAATTCATTGATAGTAGTGATTTGCCAGTTATGATTATTGGGAATAAAAGGGACTTAACTGAGAAACGTGTGATTAGTAATCAAGAAGCTGTTAGTATGTCACAAACGTTAACGGGATCCTCAAATAAAAATATTTTATATTTTGAGACTAGTGCATTAACGGGGGAAAATGTTGAAGATGCATTCAGATTAATATCATATAATTTCATAACCAAATGTAAAGAAATAGCTCAACAACAAAGAAATCAAGAATTGCACAACGAAATTGAATATATTCTACAATTTCAAGATAATCTAATTTTAACTTTCATAACTGAAAATCCTCTTTGGAATCCTGCTTTACAAATAATGATTGAATCGAGTAATAATGAACAACTAGTGAATTTTAAGGATGAAGAGGATGAAAAACTTTATCAGTATTCAAATGGTTTAGTATTAAAAAATTGCGTCTATTTCTTAAAAGATGTAAGTGATTCTGACGGTGTTTTCTGTATTTTTGACGCACGAGATAGGGATTCAATTAATCCCAAATGGACATATATCGTTAGTAAAATTATAGAATTTTTAGACAAAAATAAAGTCTTAGTATTAGGAATCCTTGTATCAGAACAAAATGACTGGTCAAAATTAATACAAGAATTTCGTATAGATGAGGAATTAGAGAGAAAAATGGGCTCCATAATTTTCTTCAAAATTGGCAAAGAACACCAATTAGAAATCTATAATCAATTAAAAGC
>JBHLKB010000428.1:0-2548 GCA_048887205.1 Candidatus Hodarchaeota archaeon | reverse complement strand
ACTTATCATAAGATTAAACGAGATTTAACCTGTTTCTAAAACATAATAAAAACTTATTAAAAATTATTTTAATCTTGAATTAATATGAATATAATCGTTTGTAAAGAATGCGGGTATTCATTCGAAAATAAGGAAGAAGGAAAATATTTTTGCCCTAACTACTCGAAAGAAATGAAATTTTATAAATTTGAAGCTTTTTGTGGAGCTAAACCTAATAAGCTTCATGAGCGAAGTTAAATAATAATTTATTTTTATATTTATTATATATTTTTACGCTGTTTGGATAGTATATGCTTAATTGTTTGAAAATAAAGAGCTAAAATTTGAACTAGTTGATGATGTAAAACTTTATGAAATTCATGATAATGATTAAAGTTATAAGTTAACATATTTTTTTTCTTTTTATGGCAAGAGCACTTTATATGGATGATTCTTATCTGAAAAATTGGAATGCTAAAGTTGTAAGTGTGACGGATGATAAATATGTTGTTCTTGATAAGACTGCTTTCTACCCCAAAGGTGGTGGTCAGCCTTGGGATGAGGGTTTTATAATAAAAAATGATCAAAAATATAGAGTAGTTTATGTAGGTAAATTCTCAGGTAAAATATCTCATGAAGTTGATCACCCAGGATTAAAGCAAGGTGATGAAGTCAGTTGCGAACTTGATTGGGAAAGAAGATACACTTACATGCGCTATCATACTGCTTCTCACTTGATTAGTAATATTCTCTATAGGAGAGCAAATGCAAAAATTACAGGGAATCAAATTGAGTTAGATAAAACGAGAATGGATTTTTCAATGAAAGATTATTCTCCTGAAAAACTACGTGAATTTGTTAATGAAGCAAATCATATTATAGGACAAGATTTACCAATTACAATCGATTATATGACTAGAGATGAAGTATTAGCAAAGCCAGAATTAGCGCGCTTAGCTGTAGGATTACCTGAAAATATAAAAGAATTTCGCATTGTTAAGATAGGAGATATTGATGAACAAGTGGATGGAGGGACTCATATTAGTCATCTAAAAGAAATTGGAAAGATTGAAATGACTAAGACAGTAAATAAAGGGAAAAATAACAGAAGAATGTATTTTGTATTAACATAAAAGTTCTATTACTCTATGAAATAATAAGGAAAGATATTCAACCTTTTGATCATTAAACTAATGAGTAATTTAGTTTTAACAAAGTTTTTTATTTTTAAAAATCTAATCTTATTTTAAGAAAGATCCTCTACCATTTATTCAATTCTATGAGTGTCCCTGGTAAGAAACTAAAATATAAGATTACGGTAATTGGGGATGGAAGAGTTGGAAAAACGTCCCTCATAAAGAAATTCACTCAGGGGACCTTTGAAACTGATTATATTGAGACTATAGGTGCCCAGTTTTCTAAGTACGACAAGGAAATTGATGGAGATAATATTAGTTTGTTATTCTGGGATATCGCCGGACAGAGGGATTTTGATTTTCTCCGACCTTCATTCTATAGAGAGAGTGATGCAGCTATTATTGTATATAGCCTTGAAGAGAACGATCTTGGAAGTAGTAGTTTTGAACATATATTGAATTGGAATGAAGACCTCAAAAGATTTTGTGGAGATATCCCAATTATCTTGTTTGCTAATAAGGTTGATTTAATTGATGAGAATAATCTAGAGCACTCCGAAATTCAACAAATTATAAATGAACATAATTTTCTTGGGTATTATATAACTTCAGCAAAAACAGGTCAAGGTGTTTATCAAGCATTTAACGCAATTATTGAAAAGTTATATTATAAACTCAAAAAAATTAACATATAACTCTTATTAGATACTGATTTTCTATATTCCAATTCTTTTTCTTATCTACTCATGATCGAAAACTTTAATAATTAAACTATTCATTTACTGATTTGCAATAAAATAAGGAAATCTAAGAGAACATTTTTAACTTACTTAAAAAAATCTAAATGTGAGTTATAATGAGCAAAGAATATAAAGGACCTAAGAAAAAAGTCCCTAAAATGAAAAAAATTCTTACTGAAAACAAACCAATTGTTGTTGGAGGAATAATTGCTTCTGTAGCAATCGCAGGCATTGTGGGTGGTATTATTTTTTATTTGAATGATGGTGAAGAAAAAAGGGATACTCTTATAACTAACTATGAAGGGCTTTGGTGGTATGACACACTTTTTAATTATGACACATATTCTAAGTATAATTTGAGACTTCAAAATTATTTTGACAATGTAAAGATAATAAATCAAATTGCTGAAGGTCTTTTTGAATATGAGATCACTAATGAATATACCCGTATTGTTCCAAATCTAGCTTTAGATGGGAATTGGAGCCTGGATGGTTTAAATCTTACATGTCCACTTAGAGAGGGGGTTAAATTTCACGATGGAACGCCATTTAATGCGTATGCCGTGAAATGGACCTTCGATAGGCTCCATAATTTATTAAACAATATAAGTTATCTAGCTCTGAGTTTGAGTTGGTATGGTAGTGATGGAAAGTTCATTCTAAATAGAACTGAAATCATAGACAATTATACTG
>JBHLKB010000427.1:0-2565 GCA_048887205.1 Candidatus Hodarchaeota archaeon | reverse complement strand
TTAACAATCAGAGTAGGGATTAAAGAAATTGCTAAATAAAAAGGCAATCCAAGCCATAAGATAAGGCTTGGAATATTGAAAACATTTTCTTTAAAACCAATATTCTCAATATATCTCGTAATGAAATCTTGTACAAGTACTATGTAAGTGGTTATAGCAGCAATACCGGCATAACTTCGGAGAATAGTTTGATACCAATCACCAATAGAGTGTAATTCAAGTAGTTCATTAGATTCTACAATTTTATGTTTATTTGAATAAATAATTCCTGAATCTTTTAAAAACCATACTGATGAGAAAAAAATTGTTGCCAACCCTAGTGTTAATGTTAGTAAAATTACTTCTCCAAAAAATCTTATGAGGGTGGGGATATCAACATTAAATGCTGTTAATGCATCAGTCGATACAATGGTTTCCAATACAGCTGGAGTCAGAAAAATAGAAGAAAGGTTAATAGCCATTAGTACTGGAAAAATACTCTTAGAAAATAGTTTTGTTTTATCTGACCTTAGTTCAAACTGAATACCATAATACTTTTTCAAACCATAGATTTTTTTATGAAAGTATAAAATAATTGGAGTTATAAGATAACCTCCAATAATCAATCCTATTAAAGCAGAAAGAGGAAGAATTATAATAAATATCAATGCTAACTCTAAAAATAAATCACCTAAAGGTAAAAAAGGAGTTAACCGTATTGGAGCTACTGATTTAAATAATGTTCTTAATATTCCAATTATAATAATCCAAAATATAACATAAAAACTATAAAGGATTAATGAATTCCTATATTTTTTTATTCTCCTTGAAGTATTCGCCATGATGTACCCTTCAATGATTATAAATAATTATTGTAATTTTTAATTGATTTAATATTTTTATTTTAAGCTATATTAAATTAAGATTTACCCCACCAATATGGAGATTCTATAGAAATCAATTTATCGGAATCTAACAGTAGAAATTTATCTTCTATAAATGTTACGGCGAATCCTCCAAGATATGAAATCCAATTATTATCGGGGGGAATTCCAAACCATCCAAACTTTAACGCTATTACAAAAAAGTCATGGGTAATATGAATATCAATATTTCGATCAGGAGCTTTCTTGTATTCCCTCCAAATAAAATCACCTGCCTTCTGGCTGAATTTTGGTAGAGAAGTTATGTAATTTGAAGGATAAAGCCCCGCTACCCAACGATAAAAAAACTCATACTCTGAATATTTTTTTAATTGATTCGGAAAAAAATCTCGAGATGTCTCTAAATTAAATAAAGGGGTGAATATTCCTTTCATTTTTCCTTTTCCGCCAACATTCTCAAATCCTGACAAAATATCTTGTGCAGTCTCTTGACAACGCCAAACTATACTATGAAATAAGCGAACTGGGCGATCTTTAGGTAATTCTTCACCAAGTTTTCTCGCAATTGCGTGTCCTTCTTCTGTTAACCTTAATTTCAGTAATCCTTCGAAATTTTGTGGCTCATCTCTTTGAGAATGTCTTAGAATAAGAATAATTTTAGAATCTTTAGGAAAATTTTTAAGCCCATTGGTTATTTGGCGGGCCTGTGATGGCCATTCACCTTCCTCCCAAATTTTATCGATGTCCATTTTATTGTAAATATTATTTCACTTTAGAAGATTTTCTTTTAGATAATTATTCTAAAATTTCATTCTAAAAGGCTATTATTTTTGACTTAAGCTAACTAAAACTTGCTCTATTTTTTCCTATAAAATTCAAAAGATAATTTCCTAGAATTTTGGCCATTATCTGATTAGTATTTTAAATATTTGGTCTTTTAAACAAAGATTAATAATAAAAAAAATTATTAATTCACTTAAATTTTATGTATTTATATCCTTTATCTTCAAGAATTTTAAATAATAAAACTTTAAATACTGATTCTACATTCTCTCCTGTTTTTGATGAACATTCAATGTATTGATGGAATTTATATGGTTTCATTATGTCTAACACTTCATCTGTTTTACAAACCCTTTGTTGTTCAAGGTCTAGTTTACCACCAACCATTATGAGAGGTATATATCTAACTGACTTCCCAAATTCTGGAAGCCACTCTTTTAAAGCAATTAAACTTTCATAATTAGTAAGATCAAACATAAAAATTCCTCCAGATGAACCTTGAGCATAAGTTGATATCAGGAATTTAAACCTCTTTTGACCACCAAAATCCCATACTTGAAGTGTTACTTTTCCATTCTCTAAATCTAAGTATTTAACATGTATTGCTGCCCCAAGAGTCGCTTGTATATTTTCGTGAAATTCATTTGTGATATAACGATCTACTAATGTTGTCTTTCCAACACCTCTATCCCCAAAAATACTAATCTTGTATGTTAGTTCTAGTTCTTCTTGTCTAATTCCTTCCATTTTAAATAACTGTTATTTTATATATGAATATTAGTATATTAAATCTTACATCATTATAATAAATTAATAAATACAATTAATTTTAATTTTATTCAGAAATGTAAAAATGTAATAGTAGAAAGAATGAAAATATCGGATTTCGCACCTTAATTTTACTATTCCTTTTTTATGA
>JBHLKB010000426.1:0-2565 GCA_048887205.1 Candidatus Hodarchaeota archaeon | reverse complement strand
GAGGGATTACATTGAAAATCTTTATCTTTCAACGGATCACGTTCAATAATTTCATGTCGAATGCCATATTTCTTAGCAAACTTAGATGCTTCTGTAATTTCTTCTTCAGGATAAAGAATTGAACGTTCTGTTATAAGTAATGTATCCTTGGCATACTTTTTGGATAGAAACGCTAAAAGTGAGCTATCTACACCCCCTGAAAAAGCTACAATAACCTTTTTTCCATCGAAAAAAGATTTGAGTTTTTTAAGTTTAAGATTTAAACTCTCAGATACTTGCATATTAATTTTAATTATTTGTGAAATTTAGTTAAATCTTTTTAAACATTATTCAAAAAAAAAGAAAAAAAATAAGGTTTATGATTAATATTTAAAGATTTTAGTAGAAATCAGCTTTTAACTTTTGAAGTTTACTTACTTTGTAAAAATTTCCAACCATAGTACCGAGAGTACCAATGGTTATTCCTATTATAATTACCCAGAAATAAATGATATAAGCTAACTCATTGGGATCAAGTGGAATTACAGAGATGGTTCCCCCTGAAAACAGGGAAATTGGAAACATTGCTGGATTATTTAAAAGTACCAAAAATATTGGGATGTATGCTATTGAATAAAGTGCTTCAATTACTAACATTATTTGTTGGCCAGTATAATTTCTTACTCCAATAGCTAATCGAATCAAGTTAATTAAACCACTGATGATTATTAATAATCCAAAGATCTTTAACCAATCCAAGAATTCAGGTACAAATAATCCTGGGATTCCGGCAAAAGGTTGAATTAAAATGAATAATCCAAATATTATTCCAGCAATAGCACCAAAGATTAGTTCTCCTATAGAGACTGGTTGTTTTTTCTTTATTTCTCGCTTAATTTTAGCTACTTCTTTTCTTTCTTCTCTACGTTGTTTTGCTCTTTTTAATTTCTCTTCTCTACGAATTTCCGCTTCTAATAATTTTTGTTCTCTTCGTAATTCTGCCGTTGCTAATTTTTCTTGTCTAAGGTCTTTGATTTCAGCCAATTTTTCTTCTATACGTGCTCGTGCTCCTGTGATCGTTTCTTTTACTCTTTGCTGTGCTTCTTCTATTTTAATTTTTGTATATTCTTTAGTTTCTTGTAGTCCTTTTTCAGATATATGGAAAGGGAATATTAACGCTAATCGCGAAGGAATTACACCAAAATCATCAGGCAAAAATCCTTGCATGGAAAAGTATACAAATAAAACTGTAATTACAATAGCAGTTATCAAGCAACCAATCCACATACCCGCAAACATGCCACCTAAAACTTCCCACCATGGATTAAAGAAAAATTGAAAAATTGATACTATTATATTTATCGCAATGACAATTATAAAGAAAAATAGCATCGATCTAATATAAAAGTCAAAAAGTTCTTCAGTAATATACAATTTTGGTGTGCCTCGATTTTTATACAGCTTAGCAATGCTCTCAGGAGTTCCAATTTGGAATAAAGCTTGTTGTATATCAACATCAGAGGGTTCTTGACCTTCTGCGATATTTCTTGCTTCATTTAAGATTTGATCTTCCAAATCTCTTAAAATTCTATCAGCCTCTTCTTTTTTAATTTTCAACCACTCAGGAAATTTTTTATATACTTGAGTGAGAAAATTATTAATCATTTCATTCTCAGAATAGCTCATTTTAAGTCCATCATTATGTTATAATTTAAAGATGAATATTTCTATTATTAATTAGTTTTAAACCTAATTATTTAATAAAATAAATGGAGTCCATTAACTGAGAAGGAAAAAAAGAATTATTAATCCAAGATTCTACCATTTAAAGTCTGGATTAAAAAATAACAAAGAGTTAAGCTTTTGGAGTGTAATGAAGACAATAACATAATACCACGCTAGGCATGAAAACATCAATATCCATTCAAGGAATTGTCTTGTTAATGGTGCTGGACATATTAAGAATATTATAGAAGCTGTCGATGGACCGAATATCATAAAATATCCTATTGCTTTAGGAAATATCCTTCTCCTTAATACTATCGCTAATCCTGTAAAAAATGCACCTACAGCAAATCCACCAAATGCTGATGTTGAGAAGTATAAATGTAAATTAAAAGGAGAACGATCTAAACTAAATACTCCTACAAAAAACATACCCAAAACTCCTATAAATAGAGATCCTACGCCAATATATCCAAATGTTCTTCTAAATAGAATAATATAGTGCTCTTTCTTCGAGTTATCTAATTTGTGATTTTGATGTGAACTATACAATCTATTTAGATTTAAAATTAGGGGTACAATGAAAATTGCACTAAAAATGCAGGTTAAATCTAAAATAAAAGGAGCTGGTGTATAAGTAAGAGAACCTAAATCACTTATCCAATTATCCCAAACATTATACCCTAGAGAGCCATAATTAATCGCAATTATTAAACCTATGATTAAACCAGGTAAAAATGTAAGTAAACTAACATAAATAGAAATTTTTACAATTTTAGGTTCAGTGAGTTTATTATAAATATGTCTTCCGTTTCTTTTCAGTTTTATCAAAATTGGATTCATAAATTCCATATATGAATT
>JBHLKB010000425.1:0-2605 GCA_048887205.1 Candidatus Hodarchaeota archaeon | reverse complement strand
TTGGTGGACTTCCTGTAGTTAAAGATCGCAAAAATAAGGAACTTATTGGTATTATTACACAAAGAGATATACGCCTTGCTAGATTTGCAATGAGCCTAGAATCACCCAATACTACTGTTAAAGATCTAATGTCCCCAGAACCTTTTCTTGTAAAAAAAGATGATACATTAATGTCTGTATTAGAGATACTGTTAGATAAAAAGGTCCAAAGATTACCTGTAGTAGATGAAAATAATGAACTAATTGGATTAGTATTACATAACCAGATTTTAAAGACACTGTATGACCATATGAAAAAATAATTAAAAAAATTCTTATATATAAATCTTACAAAAAAATTATAAAAATCATTAATTTAGATTAATATAAGAACAAACCAAAAAATTGAAATATTGATAGAAAATGGCATTACCTTTACCTGGAACACCGATTATAGTAGATATTGGCTCAGCATATGTTAAGATTGGATTTGCGGGAGAACCTGGACCAAGGTTTGTATTTCCCTGCATTACAGGAACTGAAAAATATAAATCTGTGATGGTTGATGTTAGTGCCAGATCTATCTATGTTGGAAATGATGTATCTCGGATGCGTGGTGTTCTTAAAATAAAACATCCAATATCTAGGGGAGAAATCATGGACTGGGACAGTTACTATGAGATTTTGAATTACATTTTTTATTCACTTCTTAGAATTGAAAATCTCTCTAATTATCCTGTTTTCTATTGTGAGTCTCCATTTATAAATAGAGAAACTAAGGAATATATTGCCAGGGTTTTTTTTGAAACACATCGTGTCAGGAGTTTAATAATGATGCCAACACCTCTATTATCATTATTCAGTGTTGGATTAACAACTGGACTCGTTATTGAATCAGGAGACGGACTTACTTGGATAGTACCTATAATAAATGGGACGATAGTTCAACATGCAGTTCAAAAGCTTTCTCTCGCTGGAATAGACATTAATCAAAACTTGAAGGGGCTTTTAATGAGAGAAGGTGTAAGTATTGCCTCTAGTGCTGCAGATGAAATTATACAAGATATAAAAGAGAAAAATTGTTATTTTGTGTTGGATCCTAATAAACCACCAAAAGCGGGCGAGATGTTTAGTGTTCCAATGCCAGATGGATCTACCATTAAAGTTCCAACATATATACTCTATCAAGCTCCAGAAGTATTATTTAATCCTGCCATGTTAGGTTATGGAAATGTTATGAATATACCCCAAGCAATAATTGCATGTTTAAGAAATATTGATAACCACTATTGGCATGATCTTTTATCTCATACAGTATTTTCAGGAGGAAATCTTTCTTATAATGGTTTTCAAGAACGCTTTGAGTCAGAGTTGGACTTACTTCTTCCTCAATTAGGTTCAATCCCAAAACCAATTGCACCCCTTTCTGCTGTCAAAAGTGAATTAATAAAACTCCAAGCTGTTGAAATCTCAAAAAAGAAGCAAGACACCTGCCCACAATGTGGTGCTTTTATTGATCTTAGCGATGAAAAAACCATTTGCCCTTCCTGTGGAGGAATTTTAGTCCTACCTGAAATAAAAATTGGAGTATTAAGTGAAGATAAGCAAATAAAAAAGGGAAAATGTCCACATTGTAAAAAAGAAGTTGCTGATACAGATTCACTTTTTTGTCCTTATTGTGGAAAACCTATAGAATCTCTACAGACAGCAGATATTCCAGAAGAAATAAAAGAAAGAACACCTGCTCAAGAATTTTCTGAATTTATGGAATCGGCAAGTAAAGTACTCAAATTTTTTGTTCCTGATAATCTTCAATTTGCTATTTTTACTGGAGCTGCCATTCTTGGAAGCTTGCCTTCATTCCAGCAGCTCTTTATTACTTATGAACAGTTCCAAACAAATAGAGAATTACTATATAGAGATATTAGCGAAATTCTTTAAGAAAACTTAAAGATAATTTATCATTTTAAATGTATTTATTTCTAAATTATATAAAAATGAATTATTACTTCAAGTTCTCTTAACATATAGTTAATTTTTAATTTCAAGATAGATTTAAAAAATTAAATTTTAGAATTATCAGATTTAGGTTTTTTTATTTGAAACCCAAGTTCCGGAAACTAAATATTATCATTTTGTTATTTATTCTTGGTGTAGGAACAATCCCAAGTGTTTTAGCACTTACTCGCAATTCGTATTTAACAAATTTTCTTTTGAAAAATGAAATTGTGGGTGAAGGCTTTTCCAATGTATTTAACAAACCCCTTTCCCTTGAAGCCACATCTTACGCATTGGAAATTTTACAAGAGTCATATGGAATTTCTCCGCAAGATAGAGTGACCCTTCAAACTAAATTAGAGGATAAGATAAAAGAAATGATTGATAATGATATTGTAAATTTGTATGATTTATATTATCTTTTGAAGTCTTTAGATATTTTAGACTCCGATATTTCAATAAATGAACCTAGTTATTTTGACAAAATCTATAAATATCTTAATGATACAGAGCAAGTAGGTGGCGGGTTTTCGTACTCAAATGCTTCCACGTCGGTAAGCATGACTTCGACTTATTATGTCGTTCAACTTTATTCATTACTCGAAATATCAATAGAAAACGTAAATCT
>JBHLKB010000424.1:0-2607 GCA_048887205.1 Candidatus Hodarchaeota archaeon | reverse complement strand
TCAACTCAACTCTTAAATCCATGTCAAGAAAATCTCGGCAAGTTGCAATAGCTATCCTTCCATATTCTGTATTACAAACAATTGTTTTTTTAAGAGCAGTAGTTGTTTCTATTCCTTCTTTAAATCTACCTCTCTCAAGACTAATAATAGCCGGGATATGTTTTTCTTGCTGCCAGAGAATTCCTTCAGGGCCAAAAACTATGCTAACATTACTTTTCGTTTCAATGTTGTGATATGATCCAGGGATAACATACATTTCATATTTTTTAGTAAGATTTGTAATTTCTTTTAGAAATCGCTTATATTTAAGATCCACTGCCATTTCTGGAAAAAGTAAAATATTCACACTTGCTTGATGAGCTTTTTCAACCATTTCCTTCACTTTTGATTCAATGTCATTAACTTTTTCTTTTTTAAGTGTTAATAAGCCCTTAGGTTTTTCTTCATAAAACTCATTCATTATATCACCAGAATTGGAAATACCAATTTGAGCAATACCCACTCTACACTGATTTCTTGGGGATTTTGGATGATCTTTTAACAAGTCACGATATTCTATTTCATATTTTTTTGTTTTACTATCGATTTCCAAGAATTGACTCACTTCTTCAGAGTATTGTTGAATTTCACCAATTCGTGGTGATTGACTTATTTCTATCGGACAAGATGGTGTAATTATCCCTTCAATACTACTTGAAACAGAAGATTTTTTTATTGTATTTAGGGCAGAAATTAGTATTTTTTCTTCTTTAATTACTCGATTTAACCTTTCTAAAACTTCTCTTTCTTTATCTTTATATCCAGCTTTACCAAAAAGTTTTGCTGCTGACTTTAAATAATTTGATCCAATATCTAGAAGTTCTTTTTTTTTATTAATCTCTAACTTTTCATCTGCTTGTATTAAATGCCAAGCTGCATCGAAGTAAGTCGATGTTGCTAAAGCCCAATCTGCTCCGCTTTTAAAACCTCCTTTTTCGTAGGAGATTGCTGCATTTCTAAGCAATGATTTAACCTTTGAAAACAGATCTGCTTTTATTTTAATGTCGTGGCTTTTATCAAAATTGCATCCTTCCTCCAAAGCTAAACTAAAATTTGAGTTTCCTGTAGCTAATAACTTTAATTTACTTTCTTTGAATAATGAACTCGCTTTTGAAAATAATTCTGCTGATAATGCATATTTGTTTGGGTCCTCATATTCTTCAGCAAGTTCCAAATTTTCCCAAGCTTTACATAAATAATATACTGCTTCTAGTTCTCCGCGTTCACGCTTAATCTTAAAAAGAGAGCAAATATCACTAAATTGAGTAGCTGCATGCGAAAATCGCTCAGCAGCTTCAAGACGTTCCCCTCTTTTTACTAATATTCTTGCTTTTTCAAGATTTACTCGAGCTGTGCAATAATCCATTCTAACATTTGCCACTTTCTCGAGTTTTTTTAATTCTTTTGATCCTAGTTCCATTTTTCTTTTATATCTTATAGCCATCTTTGCAAGACTAAAATTTTCTTTTGCTTTCTGATAGCACTTTATAGCGTCCTCAGAATTCTCCAATTTACTAAATTGTTCTGCCCTTTCCAGAATTGCCCACGAATAGAAATAAGAGGCTTCATGATTGTTTTCAGGTAATTCTCTAAGAATCTTACATGCTTCTTTATAATCATCATTTGCTTTTAGATGATTTTCCTTTTTATGGTTTGCTTTTGCTTCTTCGATTAAACTCCAAGCACTAGTATACTTAATTTTCGTATTAACTCTTTCTTTCAATGGTTTATATTCAATTGATGATAATGAATCCTCATGAGCTTTCTGTGCTTTTTGATAATATTCTGCAGAGACCATATGATTTCCTAAACGATCTTCTAAACGAGCAATATATTCATAGCAGGCAGCAGTATAAAAATAATAACCCCTTTCTGAAGATTCAATGACTATACGTAAAAATAACTCTCTTGCTTGTATTAGGGATTTCTCTTCAGTGATTAAAATACCTAACTCTTCGTAAAGTAAAGCTAGACGTATTTGTATTGCTAAATAAAGCCTATAAGATTCAATTGAATATTTGATATTATTCTTAGCAGCTTCAATTGCTAACTCTAAATTTTTAATTTTTTCAGTTTTATCTTTAGTGATATCAGCAAGAGTCTTATAAGCTCTGTAGAGCGAAGTGAGACCAGCTGATCTTGCATTCCCTCCTTTATAATCTTTTGAGAGATTTTCAGTTTTATTAGCATAATTCAACATTTTTTGAATATATTCCTCTTGAGGATCATCTTCTGTAGCAAGAATAGCTAATTGTGAATAAAAATGAGTTAAATATTCATAAATATAAGTAATGTAGGGACCAAACGCAAGTCTTTTTAATGCTTTATTAGCATATTCGATTCCTATTTTGGCATAAGACTTCCTTGTATCCCCCCTTAAAAAACTTCTGCTTGTGAATTGGTTATAATAAACAATAGGAATGAAATCCATAAAGCAATAAATCCCAGCATATAAATCATCAAATATTTTATCTAGTTTCTGTACTTCATGCACATCACTTAGAATTCTCTTCTGTAGATATTCAAATCTACCAAAAATACCAGCATGATAATCTATACTATATATTT
>JBHLKB010000423.1:0-2609 GCA_048887205.1 Candidatus Hodarchaeota archaeon | reverse complement strand
GCCCTGTTTCACTTAAAAGTCTAAAAAAATGGTATGTTAAACGATTTCATGAAAAAAATTTCCATAAAATGATCTTAGCTTTATTAAAATCCCATATGATTGATATCCCTGAAATAGATGGGAAAAAGAAACCACCATTCTTAGTATATATCTCTACAGAAATTAAAAAAATAATAAAGCTAATAATCACCAAAAATAAATTGATTAAGCAGTTTTTACAAAATAACCTTAAATTACAACCCTTTGAAAATGAAACTCAAGAATTACACAATTTTCTAAATCGTGTTTTCTCTAAGTCTCAAATGTCCATTAGTGAAAAATAATCAATTATTTTTTAATTGAGCTTTAGAATTTTATTCCTTCTTCGATAAATGCTATAAATAAAAATTAAGAAAATAACACTGAAAATCACAGGGGAATATCCTGGTATAAACACTCCATTTTCTGGAATCTCAACATTCCACTTTATATAAATCATATCTGCTTTTAATGAAGCCTCGTTATTTTCATTAACAGTACAAAACGTATTCTGTTGAAAACCTTCTAAATCATTATTAAATGCTACATATAATTTTGGAGTAAACAACCATACCGCAGGATAGTCTCTTTCAACCATCAATTTTTGAAGCTTATTATATATACGGTATCTTTCGTTTTTGTCAGTTATATTAATAGCCTTTTCCATTAATAATTGTACATCGTTATTTTTATTATAAGGTTCAAAACCCCCAAATCCTCCATTGTATTCAAATGAATTATAAATATCCGTACTGTTGCTAAATAAAACGTTGATAATTTGGTAAGGATCATTAAAGTCTGGATACCAGCCATACATGAATAAATGCGCCCAATCTCTATTAAAGGGTGGGATATCAAACAACATATATAGGTAATCAACCCAAGTACCAAGACCCACATCTAAAACCTCAATTCCTATTTTAGACAAATTGTTTCTTACTGAAAGAAAAAGCGATCTATAGAAATAACTTAAGTTATAATAAGTAAAATTGAATGATGCGAATTTAACTGCTTCCCACTCTTCATCTGTCGTTAAATTATTACCATATCCCATTGATTGCATCACTTTTCTAGCATGAGAAATATTAAAGTATGGAAAATTTAAAGAATAATTAGAGTACATTACACCATTTGGAATAGGAGATTTTAGTCTTTCTGCTACTCCCTCTCTTAAATTATTAATAACATAGTCATAATCAACTGCATATGAAATTGCCTTTCTAAAGGTTTGGTTTATATAATTATTATTCATTCCCATGTAAAAACCAAGCCAACTCTTTCCTTTTTGATCAATAACAGTTATGTTTGAAGACTGATTGAAAACCTCTAAATACGATGGTAAAGGGTTTAATAATACATCAATATCACCATCTAAAAGAGCATTATTTAACTCTGTTGTGTCATGATATACGTCATAGATTAATGAATTCATCTCAGGTGGGCCTCTCCAATAATTATTGTTCGCTTGAAGGCGTATTTCGGTATCTGGAGTATGGCTTACAAACATAAAGGGACCAGTTCCAATTAAAGTACCATTAATTGGATCAATTTGATTTAGTGGATTTGTCGATGATGGGGATAAAATATAAGAACCAGGAAAACATAATAAGGCTTCAAGAGCACCAAAAGGGCGATTTAACACAAATCTTATAGTAAATGGATCTATCTCTTCAGTTCTATTGATAATAAGTGTGCCATCTTGCCATGAATAAGCAAATTTGAGTGGAGTTGCGACTAATATAGCCGGAAGTGTGCCAGTATAATTCATCAGATATAATAACCTTTCAAAATTCCATTTAATTGCTGAAGCATTAAAAGCGCTTCCATCGTGAAAAGTAATGTTCGGTTTAACAGAGACAGTATAGTTTAACCCATCCATAGACCAGGTTCCATAATCTGATGCTAACCTAGGAATTATCTCATTTGAGGGATCTGAATAATTATAAGTAAATAAACCCTCACAAACCTGTTCAATAACATTGAAAGAATATGGATCATACGCATAATGCGGATCGAGATCATGAAGCCCAGATCTTACTCCAAATATAAGAGTTGAAGCTTGCGATAAACCTAATTTATTATTGTCAAATGTAGGGTCAATATTTTCATTAAATCTTGAAAAATTTGATAATACACCAGTTAAAAAGGAAATAGTTATCATTATAGTAATTAAAAAATTAGATCTTTTCATTAACAACACTCATTTATTTTGTTAGAATGGACTTGCATTTAATATTAATTTATCTTAATTTGATTTATAAAGATTGTGTATTTTAGATTTTTTCTTAGCGCATCTTCTTATATATTAAGTTTGAGACTTAATTTTACGGTTTATTTATATAATTACATTTGCAAGGCAGAATTCACATGTCATCGATTTTCCATTTAAAAACCTTTGAATTGACGTATGTGATATATTAGAGTCGCAATAAGGGCATTTCAAATCCTTTAATTTCGCTCTAATTCTTTTGCGTAACCATTTTGGAATATCTTTAGAATTATTAAACCATTTTGGTAAGTTTTTTATAAAATTTAGATCGTCTAAAAGTGAATTTAGTTCCTCTTTATTAAGATATTACATGTAAACTTGA
>JBHLKB010000422.1:0-2613 GCA_048887205.1 Candidatus Hodarchaeota archaeon | reverse complement strand
CACAATTGCTTGGTTTGTATTAGATTACTTCTTATGGATTATAATTAACAAACATTTCCAATCTGAATTATTCGTAGTGAAAAATCATGTTAAGTCCCTATAATCGCCATCTAAAGCTCCTTCAGCGATTTCTATGACATTAAGTTTAAATACAGAGGTAAAACCTAGGGGAGGAAATTTACCAAATTAAGATATAACTGTGATTCCTTTGTTCAAGATAAGTTTGATATGCCATTTATCGTTAGTGGATTAGGGGATGGAAGCAGAGCTCACTCTCCCAATGAGTACGCCTTTCTTGAAAGCAAGACTGGTACGGGCGAGATTTTGAAATTTCAGTTGCACAGTTGTTAGAAAAAGAAGTATAAGATATAATGGTCATCTTATAGATTATAAAGACTTTGACAACTCTAAATAGGTTTTTAAGTCTTTAGCAGTCTTCCACAGGTCTCCTGTATCAAAAAATGGAGTTTTAGCATATAAAAGTGAAAAATATAACTCTTCTTTTATCGGGAGAGGTATTATCATCATTAATTGTTGTTTTGAACCCCTCAAAGGTATTTCTGGTCTTTTATTTGTCCTTGTCAGATGTAAATATTCGGCATTTTCATTGGTTAAAGAAAACCCAAATTCGTTTAATTGTTCTTGTAATAGCTCTTTTGTATGATAACTAGAGGATAATTTTACAGGAACAATATATTTTGGTGACCAGGTAATAAAAGGTTTCTTTTCTGTGAAGATTATTTGTCCTTTTACACTTCTAGCTTGTTGTTTCTGTTTACTTAATTGAACTACTGCTAGTGATGCCCCTATTAAAGCAAAAGCAAAAGATGCCACTCCACCTTCTTCAATTTCTATTCTTACAAAATTTTCAGCAACTAAAGCTATTAGATCGATATTGAATGGTACACCATAATCTAATATTAAAATAAGAAGAATATAAATAAAATCCCCTAAGAACACACTTATTATAGTCAATAAGAAAGTCGAAATGAAAACATTCTTGTTTATGTCTCCCATACCTGTGGAAAGAGCATAAGCAATAATAAATCCAATAACAATTGCTCCAAATACGAATATATAATCTAAAATATACGCTACAATTGCCCATCCAAAAGCTCCTACAAGAGTTGCTCCTAAACCATAAATTAAACCCTTTTTAAATGATATTTGAGAATTTATTTGTTTGGTGTTCAAATTTATTCCTCCATTTGAATTATTCCTTATATAACAACATTTACTATTGAAGAATAATGTTATATATAAAACTTTCGATGAAAACTATTATAAAACTATGAACACTAAATTGGAGAAATAACAACTAATACCATCGAATGTTGAGGAAAAGCTTACAAATTTGATGGTATCCAGTATCCTCTGGCTATATCTCGTTCTCGAGATATCAAGAAATTTTTCAGTTATCTCGAATTCGCTCCTCAAGCAAGTTTATCTCTAGCAAAAGAAATTTTTCTGTGGAAGTTCTCAAGGAATTAAAAAATTGATTGTATTTAAATTGAGAACAGCTAATTTTCAATTAAATGCAAATTTAATTATTAAAACAAGGTAGAATAATTGAGCTGGTTCCTACATAATGGATAATCCCTCCAATAGTGTTATCTATAGAGAACTGGAAAACTGCAGGCTGTGTGCATGGAAATGTGGAGTAGATCGATTAGCTGGCGAGAAGGGAGTTTGTCTAATGGGAACACCAGAAGTAGCTAGCTGCCAGCTTCATCCCGCACCACCTCAATCATATACTATTTTCATGGTTGGATGTTCGTTCAAATGCCTCAACTGCCAGAACTGGGAGATTGCCCATTATCCTCGTACTAAGGCGTCTATTCGGGGATATGTAGATCCTAACGTTATTGCGCAAGAAGGGGTGGATGCAATTCATTCGGTCATGGGTAAATTGCTTAGAGCTGATCGTTTTTTCTTTAGTGGGGGTTCACCGACTGTCTCTCTTCCGTGGATTGAGGAAGTTGTTTCTCATGTTAAAACTCTCGACCCTCATATTAAAGTGAATTTTGACACGAATGGTTTTCCTTCCCGATCGAGCTTTCAACGCATTTTATCCTTCTCTGATTCAATCACATTTGATATCAAAGCTTTTCATGATGAGGTTCATCGCGCCTTAACAGGAGCTCCTGTCGAACCAGTCCTTAAAAATGCTGAAGAAATGGCTAGATATTATGACCAATTATGGGAATTCCGCATCTTAGTTATCCCCTCAATCATTGATCTGGCTGAGGTTCAAGCTATTGTAGAATTCATTGCTGGTTTGGACGAGACTTTGCCAGTTTCTTTTCTTACATTTCGCCCTAATTTTTGTCTTGATTCTCACCCTGGTGCTTCTGAAAAACTGATGCGAAAAGCTGTCAGTCTTGCTCATGATGCAGGACTGGTTTCAGTCAATTGGGCAGGTTTTCCCGATATTCCTGGGAAAATGTGTGTTCTTCCGCCCTCTTATCAGAATCAGTTCACCTATCTTCAAACAGCTTATGCGATGTATTATGCTAATCAAGCTGGTTGCAAACAAACTCTTCGTTATTGCAAAGGGTGTAAAAACCAAGTCTCATGTAAATTGAAAGGATATACACCTTTCAGGAGGGAGTA
>JBHLKB010000421.1:0-2616 GCA_048887205.1 Candidatus Hodarchaeota archaeon | reverse complement strand
CCTCAAACAAGTAATATCAACAATTTTCGTTTCATAATTGTAATTATTTTTGTATTTATTTGGTCAATAAGGTTGACCTATAATTGGTTAAGGCAATGGCGGGGATTAAAGCATGAAGATTGGAGGTATACGATGTATAGGATAAAAAAGGGGAAAAAATTTTGGCTCACTAATCTTATAGGATTACATTTAATGCCAACACTTCAAGTTTATTTAGGTTCAATTTCTATGTACCCAGCAATTTCTTTAAGGACGAACCCAATTTGGATTATTGATATTGTAGCAATATTAATAACAGCAGCCGCAATTCTTATAGAAACTATATCTGATCAACAATTGTATAACTTTATTAAAACTCGGCAAAGCCATGAAGAAATCATAACTACAGGCTTATGGAAATATTCAAGGCACCCTAATTATTTTGGAGAAATATTATTTTGGTGGGGATTATATATATTTGCTTTAGCTTCTGATTTGTCATATTATTGGGCTATTATTGGTCCAATTTCCATTACAATCCTTTTTAATATTCTTAGTATTCCTATAATGGAAAGGAGAAACCTTGAAAGGAAACCTGATTACACAATATACAAAGAACAGGTTTCAAAATTAATACTTTGGTTTCCAAAGAAAAAATATTAAAATTAAAGAGTGGATAGAAATTCAGAAACCCCTTCTTCGAAATCCACAAGAGCTTCTTCTAATTCTTCTCCGTTGAAATCAAATTTGTATACGCATTTTTCATCGCCTAATAAAACGCATTTGATTTCTGCACCATCAACATCAACTTGTAAAGACTCAAACATGCCGGAAAAAAGCCCTTGATAAAGGAGACACAAATTTTTAGCCATAATATTATCTTTTTCTTCTGAGGCTAATGAATCTGTTACACTAATTAAAATAAAATTCTTTTTAAATGTCCCTTTTAATTCACCATAACCCATGAGTTCTAAAGCTTCAAGATTGCCAAGGATGACTTCTTTTCTTGTAGCCATAGTTTCTGTACTCCAATCTTTATTATAAAAAAACTTTTCCATATAAGATCTCCCAAGGGTTTTCCCAACCCAAACTAATATATCATCGGCGTTTGTACCTGCGAACTCGGAGAATTCAATTAAATCAATAGGTCTTAACATTAATAAGCGTAAATCTTTCTTTTTATCGCCAAAAAATAATTGTCCTAATTTCTCTTCAATCATAATTTGTAATTCTTTTTTGAGTCTTTTAGACATTATTTATCCTTAATTTAATATAAAAAGAGAAATATTAAGTTTTTATTTCATATAATAGAAATTTAATTGGCTAGATATTTAAATTTAATGTTTAATGAGTTAAAACTCTAGATTTACTAAAAGTGAGAATTTTTAATTTAAATAATCCAATTAAAATAGCGCTTTAAGAAGAGATCAAATCAAAAACCGCAGGAATTATATTATCAATATTAAAATTAGTTTTTACTGAAGTGAATAAGAAATTCCATCTTCTGTCTTTTATATTTTTAAATTTATAATATTCGGAAAGTTCTTTTTTTAAGTTCAGAAGTTGTCTTTCATATTCTTCTTTAGAATATCTGATTAAATCAATTTTATTACCTAATATCAGCAAGGGGATTCCATTTAATTCATCATTGTTTAAGACATTCCAAAACTCGCTTTTTGATTCCTCAAATCTTCGTTGGTTGGCAATATCAATCATATAAATAATAACATTTGAATCTTGAAGCCCTATCAACCATTTTGATCTAAATGCCTTTTGTCCAGGCATATCCCAAATAGCTAATAATCCTTGCTTTTCCACTGAAAGATATTCAATGTTAAATTTACGAGTTGGAGTGAAATAATTCTCGTTAAAGATCCCTGATTTTAATCTTCTTACTAAACTTGATTTACCAACTTCATCAATTCCAAACAGAAAAACCTTGAAAAATGTTTCGCTTTGATAATAATAGTCAATATCTGGAGATTTTTCAATTACTTCATCTCCAAATCTTCGGATATCAATAAACATAGAAATTAATAAACTTTCAACTTCCATTTCATCCTCTAAGGAATATCCATTACCATTGTTAAGTATTTCATCCAGTAGTTCTTCAAATATATCCTTATAATCATAAGGATTATCCTCATTGTCAAAAATTAAACCAATGATAATATTTCCATTAATACAAGCAGTATATATATTTAAATCATTGATGTATTGAGCAATAGGCTGATCGATTATAAACCGAGTTGAATCAGTCTTTTTTACAACTTTTTCTTTATCATATTCGTTTATAATCTTTTTAACAAGAATTTTATCATTAATGCTAATAATTTCATTAGGATAACAATAGATATTAAGATCTTTTAGATCTCGAATTTTCTTTCCTTCAAATAAAAATATGTTGAGTAACAATTATAAATCCAAAGTTCTTAATTCCTATATTTTTGAAAATAAAACTAGCTTAAAAAAAGTTTGGAATCTTGCTAATTTTAATTACTTTTAAAGTTTTCGGTCTAATTTATAAAAGATATTCACTCTTTTGTTATTTATAAAGGATACTAAAAATGATGAATTAAAAATTGTCTAAATTATTCTTGATCCTCTGTTTCTTCTCCAAGATCTTCTGAAGTTATA
>JBHLKB010000420.1:0-2618 GCA_048887205.1 Candidatus Hodarchaeota archaeon | reverse complement strand
ACGCCCTAACGAATGTCAATTCAAAAATGGTAATTTTACCGCTCAAAGACACGTTGATTTAGCAAACAGAATCTTAGGATCTCGAGGTTTCGGAAATCAAAGAGTAAATATGTACTGGTTAAGTGGAGCAGAGTCAGAGAAGTTTGTTAAAAGCGTAGAAGATGCTTATGAGAAGATCCGTAGACTAGGAATAAACCCAATTAAAACCGTGGATGTTGAAATACCTGAAGATGAAATAGTAATTACCCCTGTTGAATGATTCTTATAAAAAAATTCTTGTTATAAGATGACTAACCTTGCAATGGAAGGGGTTCTTATATAGTTTTAAAAAATATCAAATTATTAGAAAGTTTTAAAAAAAATTGATAGAAATATGGTTCAAATTGTAAATAACAAATTATTTACAGGAATATCTCCGAAAGAATTAATGGAAGCTACATACAATGCTTCAGGAAACTTCCAAATAAGAGCTTTTTTTGAAGCAAAGGAAGAAATTCTAAAAGCAGAAAAATATTCTGAGGAGGAATTTTATGAAATATTAGACGCTATGATTGATGCTGAGACAGAGCGTAAATTAGTGTTAGAGAAATTAAAAGGCAAAAAACCATTATTTCTAGAGGAACTTGCAAAAATTGTAAAAGAATTTCCCCCAAATAATGTGATTAGAGATATAATTTACTTAAAAGAACAAGGATATATTGAGGAACATATTGAAGTTAAAACAAAAACAGTAATTAAAAAAATTAAGGGAGAAGAAAAAGAAGTCGAGGAAAAAGAATATTTCTATAGATATCAAGTTAAAGATATTCCTAATGATTTCATTGAGCATTTTTTTGAACCGGTATCTTTAGTGTTTGAATCTGAAGTGTGCTGTCAATGTGGTTGGTGCTCATCAATTTGTCCCGTAAATGCAATTACAGTGACAGCAGACACTTTAGAAATTGATGATGACAATTGTATGAAATGTGGCTTATGTTATTCAGTTTGTCCTCGTTCTTTTTCAATTGAACAGGCTCTTTTGATTATTAACAAGCTTGATAAATCCTTAAATTTTTCAGATAAAATTAATGGTTATATTAATACCTATTCTGCCTCAACAACGAGCGATAAAATTAAAAAAGTGCGACAAGATGGAGGGATTGTTACCTCCTTACTTGAATATTTATTGAAGAATAAATTAGTTGATGCTGCTATAGCTGTACAACACTCAAAAGATTTCTGGAAACCTGAACCAGTTATAGTAGAGGGTGTTAAAGACTTATATAAAACTGGCGGAACTAAGTACGCGAATGCATCGACTCTAAATATAATAGATCAAACGAAGAATTATGAGAATATTGCTGTTGTAGGCGTTCCTTGTATGATGAATGCCTTAGAAAAGGGAACTCTATTTCCAAGTGGATTACCTTTTTTCAAAAATATAAAATACCGAATTGGACTTTTTTGCATGGAATCCTTTCCTTATGAAAATATACTTAAACTAATTAAAGAACAATTTGATAAAGATTACACTAAAATTACAAAAATGGATATCAGCGGTGGAAAATTTATCATATACTTAGATTCTGGTGAAGATTTAAGGGTACCTTTAAACGATGTAAAATCTTACGCCCGTCATAACTGCCATTTTTGCGAAGATTTAACCTGTGATTGTGCCGATATTTCTGTAGGATCAATAGGATCTCCTGCTGGTTGGTCATCCGTAATAACTAGAACGAAATTAGGAGAAAAAACTTTTAAAGATGCCATTAAAAAGGGTTTGATTGAATCCAAAAACTTGAAAGAAGTCAAACCAGGACAGCCTCTACTTGAGCGAATAGCGGGAACAAAACGAAAGAATTGTAAGCCTATAAAATTAGAAAAAAAAAATGATCGATTTTAATAATTTAAAAAATTATTATGAGTCCTAAAACCTTTCAAGATTTAATTACTGAAGTTCATGATAAAGGTATATGCCAAGAATGTGGTGGATGTGTAAGTTTTTGTAGTTCTGCAGAATATGACATAATTGCTTTGAAAGATCCATATTCTCCTCCTGTTTACATAAATAAGGACAAGTGTCTTGAGTGTGGAATATGTTACCATATATGTCCGCAGACTCATGTTTTGGACGATGAACTTAATGAAACTTATCAGTTTAAAGATTTTGACTCCATGCCAATTGGTAATTATAAGAACATATATTCTTGCCAAGCAACCGATCAAGAATTCTTAAAATATGGAACTGATGGAGGGGTCGTTAATTCCATTATAAATTACATGATAGAAAAGAAATTAATTGATGGATCTATTGTATCTAAAACCGATGCTCCATTTTCAAGAGAAGCCGCGTTTGCTGATAGCAAATATGACTTAATACAGGCTTCAGGAGCCAAATTGGATATGTCTCCACACTTAGATGAGATTCAAAAATTTTGTACTTATACAGACTCAATTCAGAAGTTGAATCATTATAAGTTTAAAAAATTGGCCGTTGTGGGAACACCTTGCCAATTATATACAATACGATGTATGCAAGATCTTGGAGTTACTCCTTCCCAAAATATTGAGATATGTTTAGGATTATTTTGTTTTGAGAACTTTTTGTTTGATCGTTTACAAATTGAAAGATTTGAAAA
>JBHLKB010000419.1:0-2655 GCA_048887205.1 Candidatus Hodarchaeota archaeon | reverse complement strand
AAAACTATTTAACTCCAAATAATTTTTTTGCTTCTTTCTCTCTAAGTCCAGAAATACCCCAGAGCTCTTTAAACCAGTATTTTCCTTTATGAATAACTACTGGGGTATTCACTATACATCCATCAGCATCACAAAACGTTGTTAAAAAATTGTCATCATGTAATAGCTCATGTACAAATTCCTCATCATTTATATCTCGCTCAATATATCTAACTTCACGTTCATTTAGCCATTCCTTTAATTCATGACAACGATGACAGTCTTCTTTAGTTATAATTATAGGTGTTTTTGCTTCCATATTAAAAAGATAAACACTAGGTCTAAAAAAACTTTATCTTCTAATTTATAAATTTAATAATCCTTAAAATGATATTTCAACATATTTTTCAAAGAAATTCTTATAATATGTTTATCAAAATTAGCGTCTAATCGTATTAGAAATAAAAATAAAATACATATTTTTACTTTATTTTCAGTAATATTTAATAAATTATTATGATCAGATTCTTATTTATTATTCTTATTCATATCTTAAGATGGATCAAAAAATTCAAAATGAAGCCTTTAATAGCTACGTAAAAAAACTATTTAATAGTTCTAGTTGGAAAGATAGAGCGATCGCTGCGCAAAATCTTGGAAAATTAAAAGAAAGTAGAGCTACTAATATATTAGCTAGAGCTTTAAAATCCGAAGATGATACTGTTGTCATTAATCGAATTATTGAAGCAATGGGCGAAATTAGAGACCCAAAAGCTACAATGTTAATTATAGATTTTTTAAAATCAGAGTTAGAAAAACCTGAAGAAGATCAAGATAAAATCCGATTATTTGTGATTATAGAGAGCCTTATGAAAATTGGAGATAAAAGAGCGCTTGAGCATTTAGGGATATTATTAGATTCATGTCATAGCGATATTAGAAAACTAACTGAAGAAGCTTTTGAGTGTATTGATCCAAATTGGAAACTAAATATAAAACGTATTTGAATCAAAAACTTTAATAAAAATAAGGTAAAAATAGAACTATGTCAGAACTTATAGAAAAATTAGCAGAAAAGGTTGAAGGTTCCAAAAAAAACAGAGATATTACAATTCTTACATTATCTACTTGCATGTGGTGCAAAAAGTGTAAGGCTTGGTTAAAAGATCGTGATGTGCAATATAGATATGTAGATGTTGATAAAATTGACATCAAAGAGAAATCAAAAATATTGGATTATTTAAGAGATACTTATCAATCAAGGATCTCATATCCATTTATGATCTGCGACGATGAAGTTGTAGTAGGATATAATCCAAATAGATATGAAGAATTAATGAAATCTGGAGGGAATTAGAATGAATATGGAAACCAAAGAAGGAATGATGGAATATTGTGGTATGGTTTGTAAAACTAATAACTGGATATTAAATAAAGATCAAGAGACTTTAATTAATTTAATTGCTGGTTTAGTAGAAAACAAAAAAAATTATGGATATCAATCATGTCCATGTCGTCTTGCTTCAGGTAATCGAGACTTAGACAGAGATTTAATATGTCCTTGTGATTATGCCCCATCAGATATAGATGAATATGGTGCATGTTACTGTAATTTATATTTACGTCCAGATTTCTATGAAACTGTTGGAAAGATTTTTGTTCTTGTTCCTGAAAGAAGACCTGTTGAGAAGGAAAAAGCAGTTTTAGAATATTTTAAAAAATAAATCTCATTATAAATTCTGATTTTTCTGTTAATTCGTGTTAGAAAATTTTTAATTAATTTTTTATTTATAAATAAAATCCTTAAATAATACAGTTTCTCATAGTTAATTATGACAGATGAAGAAATATCTGATGAGGAATTAGAAGAAGAACTTGATAAAGCATTTAAAGGAAGTGAAAGGTTAAGGGATCACTGCGGAACACCTTTGCCTAGTAATAAAGAAGTTGGAGTTCAAAGAACAGATGTAAAGCTTAAAAAAGATTAAAATTTTTTCTTTTTTTAAAATTTTTTTGAAAGAGTATTGATTTCCTAATATAAAAATTAAAGACTTCTTTCAATATAAAATAAGATTACAATATGGTAGATTTTATGGTCAAAGAGAGAATAAAAGGAAGGAAAAACTATCCTACTGACGAAGTTGACCCAAATAACTTTCTAAGCGATAAAAGAGTAAAAGAACTTATCGATAAAAAAGATAGAATTAAATTTTCTTCAGATGATTTTAATAAACTCTACAATTGTGTACACTGTGGAGAATGTAAGACTGAAAATGAACGTATTTCATTAAAGGAAAAATATCTTAAAGATGGAAACACATTTGAAGGAATTAATGAAATGCTTGAGTATTTTCAGAAATATAGATCTCCTTATCCTTCTAATAAAATGAGAATAAAAAACCTAAAGGGAATTCAGAGTGAATCTGACACTCTTTTTTTTATGGGTTGTCTCTCTACGATAAGAATTCCTCAGTACACTGAACATGCTATTCAATATCTACTACAACAAGAGGTTGATTTCGCTATTTTAGATACTGAAATTTGTTGTGGATGGCATTTAAAAATTAGTGGATTAAAAGATGAGTATGAAACATGTGTAAAGGAGAATAGAGAAATTTTTAATTCAAAAAAATTTAAAGAGATAATTTGTTTATGTCCTGCTTGTTATTATCTTTT
>JBHLKB010000418.1:0-2660 GCA_048887205.1 Candidatus Hodarchaeota archaeon | reverse complement strand
GTTTTATGAAGAGCAGATTGTTACCTCGAATAAATATCTCGTTGTATTTGGCAATAGGTTGCCCATCCATGAGCTCCGTTGCGTTTTCTAATATCATGTTCATATACGCATCAATCTCTTTTAATAATCCCCTATATTCAGTTCCATCTTTTAACCTGAGCAAAATTACACTGTTTTGTGCAGCTTGTAGGATAGATAAAGGATTCTTTGATCTTAGGTGACTGTTATTTCTTTCAGACATTTTAATACCTTTATAAAAAAAATTTTAATATCATTTAATGAAAAGATAATTTAAAGATAGATTTTTTTGAATTAAAACCTTTTTAATTCAATATTAAAAATAGCGAAATTAAAGTTTTTGGTTATTTTCTTGGAAGAGCATTTTAAGAATTCTAATAAAAAGAAAGTAATTATTAATAAATACAATTCATCAGCTCATTTTTATGATAGAAGATACAAACAAATTCAATCAGAAAAATATGAATTAATTTTGAATAATTATTATGTAAATGGAAAAACAATTTTGGATATTGGATGTGGTACAGGATTATTGTTTGAATATATATCTAAATTAAAGAAAGCTGATTATTTGAATCGATACAAATATGTGGCAATAGACATCTCTTGGAACATGTTATCAGAATTTAAATCAAAAGTAATAAATTATAAACCAAAAAACAATTTAGAATTAATTTTGGGAGATATAGAAAATCTGCCATTCAGAGAAAATGTATTTGATTCAATATTTTCAATTACTTCTCTTCAGAATTTAGCAAACATTAATAGGGGAATATGTGAGTTACTTAGATTAAGCATGAATTATGGGGATTTTAACTTCTCAATTCTAAGGAAGAAATTGAATCTGGATGCATTATTGGATCTAATAAAACCATTTTCTAGGGAGATAAAAACAATAGATAAAGACTTTTTAGAAGATGTTATTATTCTTGGGAAATTTGTAAAAAAATAATTAAGGTATATTATTTTGCGCAAAATGAAACTATAATTTCTTTTATATTGCTTTCGATTCCAAATTTCTTTTGAAAGTAATTACAGATATTTGAAATATCTCTTTCTAAAAGAGAACTAGCATTTGGGTGATCTAGTGGAACCCATTGCATCCAATCAATTATTAAAATGTTTCCCTTGTCATCTAAAACGATATTAAATTCCCCCAAATCTCCATGTATCATTCTACCTTTTTGATAGATTACTTTCAGTTGCTTAATAATTTTCTTAAAAATTTTTATGGGTTTTTTAATACTTTTATAATAAACTAATTCTTTTCCTCTCAAATATGACATTATAATAACGTGTCTGTTGTATCCTATCGGTTTCGGAGTATTTAAATTGAGTTTATATATCTTTTCAAGAGCTTCATATTCTTTTTTGGCAGCAAGTCTATTAACATAAAGCCAAGAAAGGTGTCCCCTTTCTCCTATAAGGTCTCTATATTTTTTAATATTTTTAAAGCTGGTCCTCCCCATTCGATAGAATTTAGCAGCATATATATTTCTTTCATCATCCATACAACTATATACATCTGATTCTTTTCCTTTACCTATTAGAGGTCCTAATTGGCTTATTAAATTTTTTTCAACTAAAGTATGGAGTGCAAGAAGATCATACGCTTTAGAATTAAGTGTATATGCAATTTCATATTTTGAAGCATCTCTAATTATTAAATCAAGTTTATGAACCTTTTTTAATCGAAAAAGAGTTTCTTCCATCTTATATCTAGCGTAAAATTTAATATTATTAACTGTGACATACTCGGATCTCTTCATCCCAATTTCAATTGCCATAAGTATTCTGAGATCTTCCTTATCCAATTTAGTAAGAAGATTTGCCACTTCCACTCTTTTTTCAGCTGCTCAAAAAATGAACTTTCTATAGGTTTTGAAAAAAGATGTTAATTTATATATATTTGGTATTTCAAAAATCAAAATTACAATTAAATTCAAAATTAAAAAGACGAAAATATCTTCTTGTAATATTAAATAATTGGTTAATGTTGAACCTGCTTGGAATAAAAACAAAAAAATACCTTGATTTAAGTAAAGTGTTAATCCAACTGAGATAATTAAACCATTCAAGGAAAAAATGATAACTTGACTTTCCTTCTCAATTATTCCTATTACTATATTAGTGGAAAATAAAATAAGTGTAATTATAGTGATTATCTTCGAAATATTAATCCAGGTATTATATAATGAACTATTTACTTGATAAGTTCCATTAGAAATTGGCCAAAATAAGGATGTTGATAAATTTAAAAAAGATAAAATAGGTAACAACACAGCAAGAATTATTGAAATACTGTAAATCCGTATAGTTGTAAATCTACTAAATTCCAAAATTTTTTCCTTACCCAATTTTATAGATTCTAACAATGAATCAATTTTATTTTGGATCTCGATTGGAAAATTCTTTTTCGCCATGACAAATTGGATGTTTAACTCAGGAAAACTAGAAATTAACTCCTTAACTTGGCTATAACCTTTCCGAAAATTTACTCTTTTACTTTTCGGACCACTCCAAAGATAGATGATTTCTTTTTCTTCGTCCAAAATTGCACAGATGTCATGTGATAGCAAACGATGTTCTTCTTCGATCCAATGAGATTTAGCCTCATCAAATATGAATGTTCTAAGCATTTA
>JBHLKB010000417.1:0-2661 GCA_048887205.1 Candidatus Hodarchaeota archaeon | reverse complement strand
CAGGGACATGGGTTAGAGTGCCTGCTGAAACAGCAGAAGTAAGAAAATATCATGTAGCAAGAGTTCTAGGGGTATATGAATTACCAATGTACGAATATTATATCCCAAAAGATATAAAAGAAAGGATTTATTTCGTTCAGATTGCTTTCCCTATTGTAAATATTAAGGGTATGGGAATTCCAATGTTATTTACCACTGTGATAGGTAATATTAGCATCACTCATGGCCTAAAATTAGTGGATCTTGCATTCCCAAAAGCTTGGTTAGAGGATTTTAAAGGTCCTAAATTTGGAATAGATGGCATTCGGAAACTTATGAAAGTCCCTGAACGTCCTTTATTAAATAATATGGTGAAGCCGTGCACGGGACACACATGCGAAGTTGCTGCTGACTTAGTATATAAAGCTGCAGTTGGGGGATGTGATGTAGTAAAGGATGATGAGTTAATTTCTGACCCTTCTTTTAATACCCTTGAAGATAGGGTTATGAAAGTTATGGAAGCTGTAGATCGCGCCGATTCTGAAAAAGGAGAAAAAACTTTATATACAATCAATATTACTACGAAATTTCCGGAAATATTTGAATACGCTGATAAGATGATCGAATTAGGAGCTAATGCTTTAATGATAAATTATTTAGCTACGGGTTTTGAAGCATTAAGACAAATAGCAGAGGATCCTTCAATAAAAGTCCCTATCTTAGGACATATGGATTTTGGAGGGACATATTTTGGTGGAGAATGGACTGGTATGACAAGTATGTTAACTTTTGCAAAATTACCGCGAATTTGTGGAGCAGACACAGTTGTAATTCCTGCACCTTATGGTAAAGCAGAAATTCTAGATGAGAGATATGAACAAAATCTAAAAGCATTGAGATATCCGTTGCAACATATTAGACCTACTCTACCTATGCCAAGTGGAGGAATTACCCCGGGGATGGTTGAGAAATGTATAAAAGAAGCTGGAAAAGATATTCTTATCGGTAGTGGAGGAGGCATCCATAGCCATCCTGACGGACCAATAGCTGGTGCTAAAGCATTTAGGCAAGCGATAGATGCTGTAATGCAAGGGAAAAGTGTGAGAGAGGTTGCTAAACAACAAAAAGAATTAGGAGTAGCTTTAGGAGTATGGGGGAGTGGAAAAACTGCACTTATTGAAGAATAATTTTTTTTCTTTTATTTTAATATCAGAAAATCGTTTAATAAAACTCTAATATTTTTATCAAATTCATTTGGATTAATTTTTTTGACAATATCGTTATATCGTAAATCCAAATATTCTAAATTCGGTAAGGCTTTAATATATTCCAAGTTCTGTAATTCACTGATTTTGTTATTTGTTAGAATTAGATGGGTTACATTTTCGAAATTAACTAACTCCTTTATATCTTCAATTTGATTATTCGAAAAATCCATTTTATTCAAATGTCTTAAATTTTTTAAGCCTACAATTTCCGAAATTGATTTTATATTATTTTTCCATCCAAACGGAATGCCTTTAACTTCATATTCTAAATAATCAGATAAATCTAATTCTTTAATTAATCCATTCTGTGGATTCAATTCATAAAATACATTTGGATATTGTTTTGTAAGATTGACAATTGTTAAGTAATTAATTAAAATTTCAGATAATTCTTTTTGAGTTAAAGAATAATATTTGTTCGATTTTAATAATTTCTTAATGATTTTTTTGTATTTTTTATTTTCAATCCTTTTTGCTTTGTTGAGATATTTTGTCTTTGTTATTCGTTTTATTTCATTATTTAAAATTAACTTAGATTCATTGTTATTTATTCTCTCTAACGATTGAATTATTGTAATTAGACATTCATATTCCGTTTCGTGTTTAATCGCCCATTTAAATGGTCTTATTGCTTTTTCAAGAAATCTATTCTTAAGAAATTCTGCTGATGCCTTTCTAATTTTCCCATTAGAATCTGAAATAAGTAGATTTTCTAAAACCCTGAATAAATTATCATTAAATAAACCGATTTTTTCTAAACTTCTAATAGATTCTACTCTAATATTTTCGCTTCTACTATTTTCAACTAAAGATGTCAGTATATCATATGCTGTAAATTTATTTATTCTATTTTTTTTTAGTTCTTCAAAAATCTCTTGAGGAGTTAATACCAAAATAATCTATAAAAAATTAATTCAAATAAATATTTAATGAAAGTGAATCTTTAAATCGAACAAAAATTTTCCAAAGATTTCCTTTTGATTCAATTTTAGAATATTCAAAATCAGATTTAATTATTTTCTTATTTTGTGGAAATTTTAAAAGGAGAAAGCCCTTTCTTATTCCTTTTAATTCTATATTAATATTCAGTTGATTTAAATCTTTAATATACTTAAATTGTTTTATTTCACAGCATCCTTGAGTTATATGTAAATTTGTAGAAAATAGTATAGGTAATTCTTGAATTTCTTCACTTACCGGAATTATATTCATATAACTACAAGAATGTGGTTTGAGTTCTCTTAGCTCAATAATATCATTACTCTTAAATTGACCAAGAAATTTTTCATTCCAAAAATCATAAACATAGAAATCTATATTAGTTTCAGTTAGATTAGGAATTATATCCAATATCTTCAAATTTTTTGAGATTCCAATATCCTTCCAATTTATAATAGCTACTAGATATCTCTTT
>JBHLKB010000416.1:0-2681 GCA_048887205.1 Candidatus Hodarchaeota archaeon | reverse complement strand
TTTTAGAAGTAGAAGATTTATTAAAAGAAACTGAAGTAGTATCTAATGATGAAAAAATTGAATTTGAATAAAAAAAATTTAGAAAAATAATAATATAAAAAAACCTAAATAGCAGCTGATTTTTATGATACTGAGTATCTTCTCTATATTTAGCGATTTGTTTCCATTAATGATGATACTTCTCTCGATTTTTATAATAATTCCATTTACTATTTTATTTTTCATAGCAATTTGGGTCTATAAAGATGCCAAAAAAAAAGATATTAATGCGGCTGTATGGGCAATTATCGTATGGATAATCCCTTTTTTTATTGGTGTGATTATATATTTACGAATGAGAGATAGAATCTCAGAACATACTCCTTAAAATTGCGTGTTTTAATTGTATATCAATCATAAAACGTGCTGCTTAACATTTCCTTTATTATTGAATAAATATTAGCTTTAGCATCTGGTAATTTAGCTGAAAAACCAAAGGTTTTCACTCCAAACAATTTTTCAATTTCTTCTGGTTTGAAAGAGACTTTATCTAAATCCTGAAAATTGGCAATTATATAGAAATCCGCTCTCTTCACTTTTACTTTTAATAATGAATATAACTTTTGTGTTTTACTTAAATTAGTTGCTCCTGAATTAGTTACAAGACAAACAATGTCAAAGGTATTGAAGACTCGTTTGTACGCTTTTGGATTATTGACGATTTCCCTTATATTAATTTCTCTCAAAATACACTCATTTATTTCTCTAAAATCGCTGAAAATAATAGATTTTTGTATAACTGCATTCAAATATTCATCCAATTTAATAACTAACTCTCCCGGAAATAAATTTAGTATTGATGTCTTTCCTACCCCATCCTCACCAACTAATAAAATCTTGGGTGGTATGAAGATGTCTTTTTCAACAAAATCATCAAAGCTTTCAAATTTTCCTATATCTGAATCCCAATTTTTTAGGTCCTCATGAAATCGATTAATAAATTCTGATTGAAGTAATTCTAACTTTCCTATTTCTTCTTCAGGATCATCATTATCTGTTATTAATAGAAAAATGCAATATTTTTCATCATCATAAGAATATATAATGTTAAAATTCCTAAAATTTAGTGAGCTTATTTCACCTCCCCCTATTTTTTGAGAAATATCGAGAATCGATGTGAGAAATCCACTTACAAAATCATCATCAATATCATCTGGACCAAAAAATGATTTTGAATAACAAAGAATTCCACTAGATTTGATTACTAGTACCTTATATATCATCTGTCGGATTTCTAATTTTTTACAGTTGATTTTTTAATCAATTAATAGTTTAAATGATTAATTATAATTCTTCTTCAATTGCCGTAAGAAATATATCTGCTATTTTTTGCCATTTTTGCTTTGTATCATTATCAATTGAAACCTTATTTGTCAGTTCTTTCCCTTTTTTAAGATTTTCAGCCGCTAAATTAAATTTACCAAGCTCTTTATAACAGATCCCTAATTTTATATAAGTTTGGTTAAGATACCATTCATCATGTGCCAGTTTTAATACATTTTGAAGTTGTACAACAGCATCTTTATAATCTTCAAAATACATTAAAATTTCTCCATAGGTATCATGATAAAGACCAACATCTGGATATTTTTCTATTAAATCTCGAATAGTTTTCAATGATTCCTCTTTTTTATTTAAATATTGTAGCCAACAAGCCTTATAATTAAGTAAATCACTATTTTCTGGATATTTTTGGATTAATTCATTAATAATTTCTAAACCTGTATTAAGATCCTGCATTCTTTTAAATCCATAGGCTTTTAATATTTTAATATCCTCTTCATCATCGGGAAAAATCGTGAGCATATTGTCTAAAAGCTCTAAAATCTTATCGTATTGACCAAAATACAGCAAAATTTTGATTTTTGAATAATATAAATCAATATTATTTGGATTTAGGTTAATATCTTTATCAATTTTTTTAAGTTCTTCCTTATATTGACTTTCAATTTTTTCTGAATCTCTTGGCTGAAATATATCAGCAATATTTTGCCATATAATTCCCTCCAATTTATCATAAGTCTGTTTTAATTTACTTTCTGCCTCGATCTTAAACGCTAAAAAATTAATATATTCTGGGATAAATTCTCTTAAAGATTCTTTTAAATCCTCATCGAATAATAATGTGCAAATTTCTTCTAAAAGATCTTCTATAATTGTGTTAAAACTGAATGATCTTGTAAATAATTTGTTTAAGTAAGTAAATTCTGTTATTTTATCCTTAGTTATTGCTCGTAATATTGTTTCCAGTTTTTCATTTTCCTGAAAGTAATATTGCATATCTGGTGATACCACTAATTTAAAGAATCTTATTGGATATATATTATGATCTACGATTTCATCAATATAATATGTTAGCGTATTCTCTTTAATCCCATATCGTTTAGAAAATTCTTCAGAAGAAATGTAATCTGGATATTGATTAGGATGATTTATAGAAAGAAATAGTAAGATTTTATGAAAATTTTCCTCATTTTTCAATATTGATTTAACTCTATTGTAATCCATTTTTAAAGCGTTATTGAGAAATCTAAACTGAATGCGTTCATTCTTAATGTTGTAGTTATTAAAAAAATTGATGGTCTTTTTAGAAATTTCTTCGATTCGTTTGCTTTCTTCTTCCAAAATCGTTTGGTAATCTA
>JBHLKB010000415.1:0-2684 GCA_048887205.1 Candidatus Hodarchaeota archaeon | reverse complement strand
TCTGTTTTCAATTCTAGTGTTTTTCCACATTTTGGGCAAAAAATGTTAGGATGATCACTAAATCCTGGATTAAACGCGAATTTACATTCAGGGTAACCACTGCAGCTTAAGAATCTTCCATAAGCACTGCTGCGGAACCTTAAATTTTTACCACAATTAGGACATTTAATATTAGTGGTATCTCCAGTTAAATCAAACGTATATCTACACTGTGGGAAATTAACACATCCCAAAAATTTACCATATTTACCACTACGTTCTTCTAATGCACCACCACATTGTGGGCATTTATCAGGTGGATTCATACTCTCCTCTCTAGGTTAATTAATTCAAAAACTAGAATTGGATTATAAGTAAAAATTATTTTTTTTATATTTAAAACTTGTAAAAATTGATAAGAATTCTCAAAAAAATTATTTAACTTTTTTTCCACATAGTTTACAATATTTTTGTTCTTTTTTTAGTTTGCTGCCACAATACTTACAATAGAGATCAACTTCTGGTTCTTCTTTTTTAACAGGCTTTTTCACTTGTAGCTGAGTAACAACTCCTAAATCGCCTGGTGGTTCCGGAGGCTTAAAGATGTAAGGGTATGGAAATCGATCTCCTTTATCCCGTTCCCTATCTATATCTACTAATCGTGTGGGTACACCTGCCATTAAACAAGTTAATATATTAAAATAATCTTCTACTCCTGTCCCTGTTTTGGCTGATGTTTCTATATAGTATAGATTGAAATCTTTAGTGAATTTATTTATTTTTTCAATTGGAATTGCTCTTTTGTCTGTTAAATCACTTTTATTTCCCACAAGTAAAATTGGAATCTTTGTTTTAATGCGAGCCTTTAATTCCTCAACCCATAATGGTAAATGCTCAAAACTTGAAGGATTACTAAGATCAAAAACCAGAAATACACCTAATAATCCGCCATAATACATAGGTCTCAAGAAAGAAAATCTTCACTTGCAACCAGCATCCCAAATCTGTAATTTACATTGAATTTGACTCTTCGCAGTATTGATAGGTACAGTATTTACATGAAAATCTAAACCTATGGTCATTTTATAATCTTCTGTAAAGAATCCCTTGGAAAATCTAAGCGCTAATGCTGTCTTACCGACTCCACTATCTCCAATTAAAATAGATTTAAAAGTATTTAATGGTTTTGGCTCTAATGCCATTTGTGCGATTTTTTCACAAATCCTTCTACAATCTAATAATATTATCCCAAGCCGTATATCTTTATCTGCTAAAACCATTAATAAAGCACTGGGACCAGCTTGTAGAAATAAAAGATACCCATTGGAACCTTTGATATATAAATAATCGAAATTACCTTTTCTCATCTCTTTAATAGCTATTTCAGATAAGGAAAGAAGCGTAGGAGCTAAAAGTCCCATTTTCATTTTATCAACATATTTCGGAAGGCTTGAAGTTACTGCCGTTTTCTTCATAACAACTGGTTGTAATTCTGGCTTATCTAATCTTGCGATGCCAGAAGGAAATGGTGTAATATAGGGAAAGAGTGTTGTAGATTCATAGTCTTTGTTCGATCCTAAATGATCTAATGCAATTTTTTCACAAATCCTTCTATAATCTAATAATATTGCTCCAAGTCTTACATCATTATCTGCAGATTTAATTAAAAATGCATCACCCGCATCCATAACTAAAAGATAGCCATTAGAACCCTTTATATATAAATGATCAAAACTACCTATTCTCACTTCATTTATGGCTCTTACAGATAAGGAGAGTAATGTAGCGGTCATCGCAGCGATCCTTTTTTGATCAATATTTTTTGGAAGTGTTGAAGCAATGGGTAAACCAGTTTTACTCGCAATTAATGTGTTTTCAGTAGAGGGGATAGCTCCAAAAAAATCTTCTTTTCTTCTTTTTGCATCATCATAGGAATAAGGTTCCATAGAATTCACATTTTTTGTATTTTGGATTTAATTTTCTAGTTAATATAGTTTTATAATTTTCTATTTAACTTTTTTACCACATATTCGGCAAAATTTTTGTTCTTTTGCTAGTTTGCTGCCGCAATATTTGCATTCTATTCCGTAGTTCGATTCTTCTTTTTCTTTCGGCATTTTTGATTTGGCTCTACCTTCGGCGCTTGGAGAATCAGGAGGAATAGTGGGGATTGGTGCTATTACTCCAAAATTGTCATCAACGATGGGGGGTTTAATACCAGAAGCTAATATAATATTAGGACCAATATGTAGAACTAAAAGATATCCATCACTTCCCTTTATGAATAATTGATTAAAACTATCTTTATTCATTTCGATATTAGCTCTTTTGGATAAGGAGTGTAAAGCTGCGGTAATTGCAGCTAGCTTTGTTTCATCAACGTGACGGGGAAGAGCTGAAGCAATTGGCAAACCCTCAGCTGAGACTATTGCTGCTTCTTTTATTCCAGGAATATCTTTTAAAAGCTTTCTCAATATCTCATCAGCGTTAGGATCCATAGAACATGCATTCCGAATTATTACAAAAATGGATATCTACAAAAATATATAGAATTCACTATAGATATTTTTAACTATTTTTTATATAAAAAGGAGCAACTTTTTTATATCGTTATTTATCAATATATTTTTTTTTAATCTAATTATTAATTTTATATTTAACCTGATGTGCTTGAGGGGATTAAAAGAATTTCATCTCCATCATTT
>JBHLKB010000414.1:0-2709 GCA_048887205.1 Candidatus Hodarchaeota archaeon | reverse complement strand
AGTAAACCAGAAAATGATTGCATAATTCGAGAGCGTCAGTATTATTTATTTGATACAGGACTAGCTACAGCATTTATTTTACTACGAGCTACAGAATTAGGATTAGTAGCTCATCCAATAGCTGGTTTTAATGATATATTGGCAAAAAAAATTCTTGAAATACCTGATGAGATGAGATTAATTACACTTGTGATTATTGGGAAACACTCTAAAGAAATTAATCCAGTACTTTCAGATTCAATGAAATTAGGAGAAAAACAACGTCCACCTAGAAAAAAATTAGAGGATTTTATATTCCTAAATAGTTATAATAAAAAATTTGTCGAAAAAGGAAGCGAAAAATGAGCAGTAAACTAATAAAAAAATTTAAAAATCACTTAGTTAATGAAAAAAGCCCATATTTACTTCAGCATATGGAAAATCCTGTAGATTGGTATCCATGGGGAGTTGAGGCTTTTAATAAAGCAAATCAAGAAGATAAACCAATTTTTTTGTCGATAGGATATTCCACCTGTCATTGGTGTCATGTTATGGCCCATGAATCTTTCGAAGACGAAGAAGTAGCAAATATAATGAATGAAGTATTTGTTTCAATAAAAGTAGATCGAGAAGAACGTCCAGACATCGATAAAATATATATGACTATATGTCAGATGATGACAGGCTCGGGAGGATGGCCACTTACCATTATCATGACTCCTGAAAAAAAGCCTTTTTTTGCTGGAACTTATTTTCCAAAACAAACTAGATTCGGTCGAATAGGATTAATAGAGTTAATAAAGAGAATCAAAGAGTTATGGCTAAATCAAAGAAATGAGTTATTGAATTCAGCAGAACAAATTACATTTAGTCTTCAAAATTTAGATCAAGAATCACCAGGAGATAAATTTAGTCAAGAAATTCTTAAAGAAACGTATCAGCACTTATTCAAACAATATGATTCCGTCAATGGTGGATTTGGAAATCGCCCAAAATTTCCTACACCCCATAATCTTGTATTTTTACTTCGGTATTGGAAACGTACTGGTGATAAAAAGGCATTAGAAATGGTAGAAAAAACATTAAAAGCGATGAGGAAAGGAGGTATTTATGATCATATTGGATTTGGATTTCATCGATATTCCACTGATTCTCTCTGGTTAGTTCCTCATTTTGAGAAAATGCTCTATGATCAAGCATTAATCGCAATAGCTTACATTGAAGCTTATCAAGCCACTAAACACATCGAATATAAGAGGACTGCTCAAGAAATTTTCTCATACGTTCTACGAGATATGATGTCACCGGAAGGTGGATTTTATTCAGCTGAGGATGCAGATAGCGAAGGAGAAGAAGGAAAATTTTATGTGTGGTCTAAAGGAGAATTAGAGAAAATACTTCAAGAAGAAGAATTAGATATAATTGTTAAAGCGTTTAATGTACAAGATTCAGGGAATTATCTCGAAGAAGCATCAGGGAAAAAAACAGGTGATAATATCTTACATCTACAAAATAATTTTGAAATAGAATTTCAAAATAAATTTGAAATAATCCGTTCTAAATTATTTAATTCAAGAGAAAAAAGGATACATCCTCATAAAGATAAAAAGATTTTAACTGATTGGAATGGATTAATGATCGCTGCTTTGGCAAAGGGAGCTATAGCTTTTCAAGAAAAGAAATATTTGAAGGTTGCTAAGAAAACTGTTAAATTCATTCTTTCAAATCTTCGTGAAAAGAATAATAAATTATTACATAGATTTAAAGATGGAGTTTCAGAAATTAAGGCTTATCTTACTGATTATTCATTCTTAATATGGGGCCTAATTGAACTATATGAAGCAACATTTGATATATTTTACTTGAAGACTGCTCTTGAACTGCATGAAATTCAAATAAATGATTTTTGGGATGACAATATAGGTGGATTTTACTTTACTGCTGAAAATAGTGAAGAATTATTAACTAGACAAAAAGAAATTTACGATGGTGCGATTCCATCTAGCAATTCAATAGCTATGTTAAATTTATTAAGATTAAGTTATATTACAGGGAATCATATATTAGAAGAAAAGGCAGATATACTGAATAGAGTTTTTTCAAATAAGATAAAAGCCAATCCACTCGCATATACTCAATTTTTGGTTGCCATTGATTTTGCTGTTGGCCCAACCTATTCATTAGTTATAGCAGGTGATTCAGACGCAGAAGATACTATCGATCTAATAAAATCAATTCAAAAAGAATATCTTATGAATAAAGTGATAATTCATAGAAAGACTGAACATGAGTTTCCAGATATGGATAAATTGTCAAACTTTATCAAATTTTTCATTAAGTTAGATAATAAAGCAATTGCATATGTTTGCATTAATAAAACCTGCCAACCTCCGACATCAGATCCCCAAAAAATAATTAGCTATCTAAATGCTGTATGGAAATTTTAGAGAAAAATAGTAAAATATAATCTTTTAAAAAAATCTATTTTATGTACATGGGAATAGTATCAATTCTTTAATTGTAAAACTTGGTAATCTCAATAATCATCTTCAAAATCTTCTTCAAAATCACCATCATTATCCCAATCTTCGTCATCCCAGTCTTCATCTTCATCCTCATCTTCATCCCAATCATCTTCTTCGTCTTTCTTTTTGGCCATTTAAAAATCCTCCTATTTTGTTATTTTTTGCTCCATTTCATAATTACTTTAAATAGATATAATTTTAATAT
>JBHLKB010000413.1:0-2712 GCA_048887205.1 Candidatus Hodarchaeota archaeon | reverse complement strand
GGTAATCGTACTAAATTCATCATATCATTTAATACAACTCTTCCTGACGGAGGTATAGATCGAGCAAATGAATATGGATGGGATCATAATAAAACTCGTATATTCAAGTTCTCGAATAGTTATCCTCAGCCATGTGTATATGATGAATATGATGGCTGGAATATTGATCCATATCTCTTGGTTGGTGACCCATTCTACTTTGACATGGCTTACTACGATTTTATTATAAATGTTCCAGTGAATATGACTGTCGCAGCTACAGGAGAATTATTAGATAATACAACTATTGGAGATAGAACAATTTATCATTACAATCCTAAACTTCCAGTACGAGAGGTAACTTTTTCAGCATCTCGTTATTTTGCGGTACAGTCTGTCTTTGCAGAGGGTGCCAATGTCACAGTTTCCGCATATTATCTTAATAAATCCGCCTGGTTATGGGAAAATTTTGCTCTCAATGTCTTAGGTAATTCTGGTTCTCTATACTATAGTGCTTTTGGAAATTATACATATCCAACTCTTAATGTTGTCCAAGAATACACTTATTATGGAGGTATGGAATATCCTTGTCAAGTCTACGTGTCTGAAGCAGCAGATCATTATTATAATCCTTGGTTATACCTCGAGAATGTTATAGCCCATGAAATTGCTCATCAATGGTTTTACAATCTCGTAGGGTTTGATGAAGTCGACTGGGGCTTTCTAGATGAAGGAATTGTATGTTGGGTGACGGATTGGTATAAGGAAGTTTTCCATCCAGATTGGCAAATTTTTGACCCTTATTGGATCTTAACCGATTATGTGTGGCATTATTCATTAAACTTCGGATTGCCGAATAAGATTAATCAATCCATTCCTGATTGCTTAGATAGTGGTACTGATTATTGGTACACAGCATATAGGAAAACACCAGTAGTTCTTGAGAATTTTCGGCGCATTATGGGTTTAGAGAACTTAATATATGGAATACGTCTCTTTACACATGAACATTTCTTTGACATTGCTACATTAGAAGATTTCCAACAAGCTCTTGAAACGACCGCTGGAGTATCTCTTGATTGGTTCTTTTTACCATGGTTCAATAATCCTTACCTTCCTAAATACAACTTTACTAGTGTAATCTACGATGCTCAGAGTAAATTGATAAATATTACCATCGAAGATGTTAACGAAATTTTAAACCCGTATAGTTATTCACAAACAATTCCAATTGAAATCTATAGCAGTGGTTCAACCTTAGAGTTCAGTGGTTCTAATTGGATTAACAGTACAACTTCAGTAATAATACCAATTCAAAATAAGCCAGTACGTGTAGTACTAAATTATTCTGAAAATATTCCGGTCCAATTTACTGAGTATGGTTTGAATTATCTAGAAACTACTGATATTATAACAGTGAATGAGATAAACTCTATAAATGTTACCACCCCTTCTACATCCAGTTCTTGGGAAATAGGATTAACTTATTCCATCAATTGGACCTCAATAGGCAGTATTACAAATGTAAACATTGAACTCTTTAGGGATGGAACATATGAATTGGAAATTGTTTCAAACACGCCTAATGATGGTGACTTTATTTGGATTATTCCTTCGGGACTAGATGATTCTATAAATTATCAGATAAAGATCACAGATGCATCTAATTCTTCAATTTATGATTTTAGCGAATTTTTTGAGATATATACCACTCTTCCAACTGAACAGCCTATTATTTCTGGTTATAATGTTTTGATAATTATTGCGACTTTTAGCTTCCTCGGAATAATTATTATCTCTAAAAAACGTCGAAAATATTAAAAATGATATAAATCAAATATATTTTTAACTTTTTTTTTATCTATTTAATGATTCCAGTATATTTTGAATATGTATAATTAAATTTGCTGCCTCAATAGGTGTGTATCTGTCAACTAAATCCAACAAATTTACTAACCTTAAAAATATCTGATATAAGTTTTCTATAAACAAAATATAATAGTTATATTCAAATTAAAGAAATATTTATAATAATAAACTATAAAAAACCCATTTTTCTTGATATAAAATGACTGAATCGGAAGATAAAGTAGTGGGTGATAAAATCAAGGGAGCAGCTTCAATAGAAAAGCTTAAAAAAGTAAATATCGCTGCTAATTATTGTTATAACTGTAATAAATGTAATAATGTGTGCCCAACTGCTTTTCTCGACATTTTTTATCCACGTAACTTAATTACGGATTTGACTTTCCTAACACCAGAAGAAGCGTTAAAAAATAATGATATATGGAAATGCCTAACTTGTGGATTGTGTTCAATTTATTGCCCAATGACTAAGGAAAATACAGGTGTAAATTTCACCCAAATTATTCAAGATCTTCGCTCTCTTGCATCAGAGTATAAGCCATTACAAGAGGGATTATTAAGCTGTAATCATGAAAGAGTATATTCAAGTTTACCTAAATTAATGGCTGAAGATAAAATTAAATTTACTAATAAAATAGGATTCCTAGATGGAACCGGATTAAAAACAACTAATAAGGGAGAAATTGGCTATTTTATGGGATGTGTTCCTTTCTTAACAGGTACCGCTCCATGTGTGGTTGGGTGTCCTGCAGGAGTTGATGTTCAAGGTTATATCTCCTTAATAGCAGAAGGTAAATTTCAAGAGTCTATTGATCTAATAAGAGAAACCAATCCATTACCATTCCTTTGTGGAAGGATTTGTACAGC
>JBHLKB010000412.1:0-2719 GCA_048887205.1 Candidatus Hodarchaeota archaeon | reverse complement strand
AATCTTTTTTCGATGGAAAAAAGGTTATTGTAGCTTTTTCAGGGGGTGTAGATAGCTCACTTTTAGCGTTTCTATCTAAAAAGTATGCCAAGGCTACATTACTTATAACAGAACGTTCAATTCTTTATCCTGAAGAAGAAATTAAAGAAGCATCTAAGTTTGCTAAGAAATATGGCATTCGACACGAAATTATTGAACGTGATCCGTTGAAAGATAAAGATTTTCAATGTAATCCCTCAAATCGATGTTATATATGTAAAACTGGATTATATAATGATATACTTAAAAATAAAAATTCAAAAAAATTTGATCTTATACTAGATGGTTCTAATATCGATGATCTTTCGGATTATAGGCCTGGAATGCAAGCTCTAAAAGAATTAGAAATATCTACCCCATATATCGATAATAATATTAATAAAAATGAGATAAGAGAGATTTGTAAATTCTTTAATTTAGATGTTCAAGCCAAACCATCAATGGCATGCTTCTCTTCTCGAATACCTTATGGGCAAAATATTAATGAAGAAAAACTAGTTATGATAAGAGAAGCAGAAAGATTCTTGAAAAATACTTTCAATGTAAAACAATTGAGAGTTCGATTACATGAAAATAACTTAGGACGAATTGAATTTTTACAAAGTGATCTCCCAAAAGTATTAACTGAAGAAAATATGAAGGTAATTAGAAATTATCTAAAAAAACTTGGATTTATTTATGTTACAGTAGATCTAGCAGGATTTCGTTCTGGTTCTATGAATGAAGTTCTCGATTTAAGTTAATTTTTAACTTTAATTTTGACTTTTTATATATTGTATTATATTATTCCGTTTCATTATCGCATTAGCTGCAGCCAACAGTAATTTGTTTTCCATCTCTACTTTGGATTCCGGTACTTCTTCTCCTATTTGCTGTTTTATTTTTGTATACGCTGATTCCCGAAATCGAGGTAAGATATTTTCTTGTTTATCTTTAGCAAAGATCATTTTGATTTGATTTGAATCATCGACATAACCAATTTCAGAACATTTTATATTATTTTCTCGCAAATCTGAGATTATTTTATTTGAAACATCTTCAGTACAGTAAATTAATAAAGAATCTAAAGAAATCCCTAAATAATCAACATGTAACTTTTCGAGTAATTCAAGAACAATAGGATTTACTATTTTTTTTACTTCTGCTTCATAAATAGTTACCCCACATTTAGCTTCATAATTAATCTCATAGAGATCTCCTCTAAGCCCTCCATTCGTTACATCACTCATTGCATGAATTTTATTTATGTAATTTGAATTTAAAATTACTTTGCAAGCTTCAAGAAATTTAATGTTCATTGTTTCTTTAACAACTTGATGGTTACCTGAATATATCGCAGTTGTTGTTATAGTTCCTCCACCAGCACCTTCTGTCATTAAGATTTTATCCCCAACTTTAATATTTCTCCTTGCTAAAATCCGATTACAGATACCAACAGCACTAACACCACCAACTAAGCGGTCTCCAATAACCATATCACCCCCTATTCTAAGTGTTGATCCTGCAGTAATTGGAACTCTCACTAATTCTGATATTGCTGAAATTCCTGACATAAAATCGAATAATTTTCCCACATCTGCGTCATCACCTAAATGTGCATCAATCATTATTGAAATAGGCTTTGCTCCTTTAACGTATAAATCTCTAAGGCACGCACGGGTTACGTGAAATCCACATATGAATGGAAAATCACTGAGTCGAGAATGGATCCCCTCCATTTTCGATACAATAATCAATTCATCCCCATCAAGTTGAGTTTCCTGAAGATCTTGTAATCGTACTGCTCCCGCATCATCTAAAGAAGTTGGTGCTAAATATGCTTTATATTCAGTTTCTGATAACTCTGCTATTAATTTATGGACAAAGAAATCTCCACTCCCTCTACATCCAACACCTTGCTTACCAACTGACACATGAGCCTTATTTATATCTAAAAGTTCTCTAATAAACGGATTAGATACACTATTGATATCACTATTTTGACATTCTTCTAAAATCGCCTTAGCAAATTTAATTGCTGAGGAATTATCAATATCCTTGAAATCATGATATTCTTGTATTATCCTTTCAAGAATTTGGTGCTCAGAATATCCTTTTTTTATTAAATTCCTGGTTAATCCTTCTAAATCGCTCAAATTGCTCAAGTCCTTCAAAATCAATAAAAACTATGAATAAAAGTATATAATACATTTAAATTATTTTGAAAATTCTTATTTATAGTTAAAAGTTCTTTTTTTAAAAAAGATAAATATGACTTCTTTAAGGATAACAACTCCTTGTCGCATTCATCTTTCATTAATAGACGAGAATGGATACACCGGTAGAGTAGATGGCGGTATTGGGCTTATGTTAGACCGTCCTAATGTAGTTTTCGAAGCCTCTAATAGTGCAAAAGAATTCAAAATTGAGGCTCATAAATATTATCGAGAATCAATTGAAGTCATCAATGAAATAGCTTCAAAAGTATTTAAAAAATATAATATTAGCAATAAGAATTTTCATTTTAATCTTAAAAGATACTTTCCTTCACATGTAGGATTAGGCTCAAAAACTCAGCTATCCTTAGCTATAGCTACAGCAATAACGAAATTGAAGAATCTTAATCATTTAACTCACAAAGACCTAACTAAATTAGTAGAAAGGGGCGGAACATCTGGAATTGGATGGAAAGGTTTTAAAA
>JBHLKB010000411.1:0-2732 GCA_048887205.1 Candidatus Hodarchaeota archaeon | reverse complement strand
GAGTAGCACCAATAGCTCCTGTACCATAAATTATAATGTTAGGATTTTCTCTGACCATTTGAATCGTATTCCTACATTTTATTTTAATTGTCTAAAAATAAAAATATTAATAGAAAACTCATAAATGAAATATGTATATTTAATAAATAGCTCTTAATTTAATAGATTAATACCAAATTAAAAAATTTCTTAATATCAAGAAAGTGAAAAATATGGTTTTAGAAACGAATATAACTAAATTGTTTGGAATTAAGCATCCTATAGTTGCTGCTCCTATGGGTCCATTTTATACCACTGAAATGGCAATCGCAATTTCAGAAGCTGGAGGTTTAGGTGTGCTAAGTCATAGTGCCCTATTGAGCGATTACATAAAAAAGAGGAGCCCTATAGACATAATGAAAGAGAATATGCTTCATGTAGTGGAACATACAGATAAACCATTTGGATTTAATATCAGAACTTCACGAAGAGAAACTTATGCCCCACAGCTTGTTACAGAAATTCCTAAATTCATTATGGAAAATCCTAGAGTGAAAGAACAGTGTGTATATGCGATTACAAGCGCAGGATCCTCAAAAACATTACCACAGTCAAAAACTTTTCAGAAGTTAAAAGAAAGCGGCTCAAACATTAAACATTTTCATGTAGCACCTGCATTATGGCTCGCAGATAAATGTGTGGCATCAAATGTAGATGGATTGGTTGTAACTGGAGGTGAAGGTGGAGGGCATCAATCATATGAAAAAGTAAGTTCTTTAGTTTTGCTACAACAAGTGATGCAAAAATATCCTAATACTCCCGTAATTGCTTGTGGAGGTTTTGCCACAGGTGAAGGACTTGCTGCTGCGTTAGCTATGGGAGCGGGCGCTATCGCAATGGGGTCAAGATTTATCGCTTCTGTTGAAAGTGAATTTCACGAAACCTACAAGAATGTAGTTCCTCCTTCAAAAGCTCAAGATACACTATTAGTTACAGGTGCATTAGGACCCATTAGGCTTTGGAAGAATGAATATTCATTACATCATGGTCTTGTAGCAGATAAAGAATCAAAAATAGCTCAAGAAGCAGCCATGACTCAGGAAGATATAATTGCCGAAGGAAAAGCCTACGAAGCAGCGTACACTGGAGATATTAATTCAGGAGCGGTTTTGTTAGGGCAGAGTATTGGAATAATAAACAGTGTTGAAAGCATAAAGAAGATTATTGATGAGATTGTTCAAGACGCAGAAAGACGCTTAAAAAATGCCCATAATTTAATCAAATAAAAAATTTCTTTATTTTTTTCCCTTTTTCATATAATTTTAGCATAATTACCCATAATTTAAGATATTAGAAAGATATATTATATTAATACAGTTTTAAATAAAGCCTAATATCATTGGTGATAACTATAAAATCCCTTCGTAAATTCAAAATATTTAAATCTGACGCTGCTCCTTTTTTCTTTTATATTGAAGTTTTTCCCCCTGATCTTACTGCTTTCAAATCAGAGCATTTTAAAAATCTACTGGAATCTATAAATAGCAATCCTATAATGCCGATACCCATGAGAGTAGATCGTGTATTTAATGGCGTAAATTCCCTCTTAATACGTCCTAGGGAGCCTATCTCCTTTTCAATTATGGATAATCTTATTGCTACAGTCAATCCTACTGCTTTTATTCAAAAAGGATTTGAAAAACTTTTATATTTCACCGAGATTCGTGCTTTTGAAAAATTTTTAATTCATCTTACCATTGAAAAAGTAAAAAATTGGTGGGATTCCACGAAATTTCTTTATGCTAAATTAATGTATCTTGAAGAAGATTTTTCAGCAATTTCAAGAGCATATATTTACACGGTATTGAAAGCAAAACTTAATAATGAGGATCTCATAAGCGCTGCAATAAATTATTGTAATATCGTTCGAGATATTTGTGAGAAAAGATTGAAAGAAAATTCTATATTAATTGAAACAAGGCGTAAAGAAACTAATGTTAAACTATATAAACAGAAAATAGTAAAATATATTAAAAAACGAAAAAAGGTAGAAGAACTTCAATATCATCCAGAACTCGTAGATATTGATGTTTATGACTTATCTAAAAGAGGGTTTAAAAATAATATAGTTTCGCAGAACTTAATCATAGAAGAATTAAAACCAAATGAGATAAAATATCTCCCACTTCTCTTCTATGACGATTTGCTTGAATGTATGCTTCAAAATCTTAAAATTTTAGATGAAGAAGATAAGGAAATATTAGATCCTTCACTTTTGTTAGACCAGAATATAATAATTCTAAAAGAATCCAAAGAATTAGAAGATTTTAAAACTCAAAACTATTCATGGTTCAGTACTTTTGAGGATATTGATTTAGAGAAGATAGTTCAATCAATAGAATCAACCCTACATCAGTTTTTCAAAGAAAAAGGGTACTATAATAAAGGTATTTCTTTCCTTTAAGATTCCTAAACTCGCTCAATTTTTAGTTCATTTTATTTAACTAGTTAATAAATAATCTTAAAAAAAAGAATTAGCTATCTTTATTTTAAGATATAAAAGTAGAACCTTACAAAAGAGTCAATGCTTTATAAGAAGGAGAGACCAGCAATTTTAATGCTTCAAGATGGTCGTTATTTTGAGGGAATTGGTTTTGGAGCTACAAAGAAAGTTGAAGGAGAAATTGTTTTTACTACAATTACTGGTGCTGGGTATAATGAAACTTTAACCGATCCCTCATATCACGGGCAAA
>JBHLKB010000410.1:0-2753 GCA_048887205.1 Candidatus Hodarchaeota archaeon | reverse complement strand
TAATTAAAAATTCAAAAAAATGGCAATATAGAAAATCAATATACCAATTGTATTAATTAAACAATGTGTTATCATCGATAAGTATACGCTTTTATAACGGTAAACAATGTATGATAATATTAGGCTTACGGGAATCAGAAGAGCGAAATTAAATATTTGCCAAAAATGTTGAATTGCAATTAAAAACCCATTTATAATTACTGAATAAATACCATATCTTGATAACCTCGGTAATAAAAAGCCTCTCCAATATAATTCTTCTATAATTGGATTAATTACTCCATCGACAATAAGTTGAAATACAAAAATTACTTGTATTATTAAAATTGAATTAGTATAAAACAAGGGATCTGAATTTAATAACCAATATGGAAGCCAAGAAAACGTAGTATTCGATAACAGAACATTTATAGGTTCTGTAATAGTACTAATAATAAAAATTACTGCTATCACTAATAAAATAGGAAGAAAATAATTACCTTTTAGCAATGGTGCCTGATTTAAAATTACTCCTTTCAGTGAAAATTTGTTATTTTTCTTTCTTCCCAAATATAACATGTAACCAAGCTGTATTGGCTCTCCAATAAAAATAAAACCAAACAACATGCCAAATTCTGGAGTCAAACCTATTGCTAATAAAAATGGAGTTATAAATAATAGAAATAATGTTATTAAAATACCTGTTATAACATGAAGAAAAATAGATTTAACTAATGAATGTTGTTCACCGGTTTTTTCATTCACAAAAGTCATTAAAATTCACAAGAATTAATGATATTAAAAAAAAATACTTCTCAGTCATCTATGATTTAAAACTTGTTCACACGGTGGTGCATCTTCTCCCACAGACCATAGAAAGAAATGAGCTCCCGTTGGTCCTAGCCATTTAAATTGTTTTGAAATAATTTTTTGCTTTTCTTTATAAGGTCTTTCTCTAAAAGTTTTCAAATAATTATTAAACGTACCGTACTTTTCAAGAAGCTTCAAAAAAACTTTTGCATTTTCAACAATTGCATTCACTTTTTTAGAATTTCGAATTATTTTAGGAGATTCCAAGGCGTTTCCAATATCATCAACTGTCCAATTCGAAATTATCTTTGGGTCAAATTGATGAAAGATTTCCTTAATACCTTCCCATTTCCTATTTACTACTTGATAAGAGAATCCTGCATTAAAAACAGCTTTACTTAAGATTTCAAAATACTCTCTTTCCTTGCTGGGCTTTTTTCTCGGTGGAATGATCTTCTGATACATAATTATACGTTTTTCTTTGATTTTTGTTTTAGAAAATAATAATACTACTTATTTATTCAAACTGCTTAACATATTTAATATTTAACATTTTAACTTAAAATTCTTTTAATAAATTTTATTTTTTTAGTTTGGTAATTCGGTTATAATAATAATATAGGAAAAAATTAGTATGACTATCAAAACAGAAACAATTGAACAATCGATAAAAATAAAGGCATCTCCCCATGAAATTTATGAAGCATTTATGGACTCTAAAAAACACTCAAAATTTACTGAGTCCAAAGCAAAAATTAGTCGTGAAATAGGAGGAAAATTTAGCATTTTTGAAGGTGACCTAGAGGGTAAGAATTTAGAATTAATTCCCGACAAAAAAATCGTTCAATCTTGGAGATCTAATGAAGAAGGCTGGCCAAAAACACATTACTCGACTATAACAATTGAATTGGAATCAGTTGAAAATGGAACTCTTTTAATATTCAAACATACAGAAGTGCCTTTATCCTCATATAAAAGCGTGAAAGAAGGATGGAATGAGTATTATTGGGAACCCTTGAAAAATATGTTCGAAAAATAGTAGAATTATTTGATATGGATCAAAAAAAAACACCTCACAAAGGGGTTTATAGATTTCTTTATCCATGATCTTTCATAATAGAAATATCATATCTTTTATAGCTCTAATAACTAAAAATAGCTGTATATTGAGAGCACTTGCATTTCTTGAATTTTCTTAACAATTTATTCTAATTCCTATTATTATAAAAACTGTAAAATGTTGTGATGTCAGAATTAATTAATCTAATAACTTTTTTTAAAAAGAACATTCATCATAAAATATTATATGTGACTATCCAAAAATATGTTAGAAATTCAATTTTGAGATTTTTAACCTTTTTCCTAAGGACCTCCTCAAATCTTCGCCTTGTTGGAAAGTTCTTTAATATTTCGTATTCCCGTCCATCTTGTAGTTTTCTTATTTGATATGTATTTCCATCACTATCAATTCGACTTATTGGAATACTGCTCCCCTCCGTATGACAATTGTCTATAAAGATAACAAGAGCACCAGGTTGAAGCCGAGAATGAAATACATTTAAAAAATCTCTCAATTTAGATATTAATATATGAGACCACCACGAAAATGCAAACCCAGCTGTAAAGTTACCTCGAATCTTTTTCAAAGTATAGGAATCATCATGGATAAAAGCTACTATTTTTGAATTAATTAGCTTATTTCTTGCAATTTGAAGAACCTCATTGTTTATGTCAGTCGCCGTAATAGACTTAGCAACAGAGGCAATAACCTTAGTCCAATAACCAGTTCCACATGCTACTTCAAGCACATGATGTCCACTAAGTAAATTCCTGAGTAAAATACGAATTTTTTTTAAGTCATCTTGTCGCTCAGGCCTTTGATATGTTAAATCATATTCCTTCGCTCGATCGGCATAATATTGTTGAATATCCTTCTCAATATCTCTAAACATTAAATTTCTCCA
>JBHLKB010000409.1:0-2758 GCA_048887205.1 Candidatus Hodarchaeota archaeon | reverse complement strand
CATTACAAATTCCATGAGAAGAACTGCTTTATTCAAATTTATATATCTATGTAAATCCCCGTTTGCAACAATATTTTGAATAGCGATTTCAGGATCAGATGATTTTATACCAAAATTTTTTATCTTTTTTAATAATTTGCTGACTGCTTTCTCCGCATCTTGAACAAATTCGAGTCCAGTAATAACCATTTTACCGGTTGAGAAAATTAAAAATGTAGCACGAGGACTATCCTGTCTGAAAATAACACCGGGGAATCTTTCAGGATAATATTCAGCATCATACAATTTCCGCGCTAATTTAACAAGATCTAACTTACCTGTAAGATCTAATTTTGCTGTTGCTACAATATTATTTACTTTATAATCTAATATATTTTCATATTCTTCAATTTCGTGAGAATTCTTTATATCTGTTATCTTTATCTCCTTTTTTCATTTTTAATTAATTTAATAATTTCATTTTTATAAAGCTCATGATTAACAGACGATTTCATTTTTTTAAACAATCTATGAAGTTGTCGTCTAGCAATTGGTCTAATTATGTCGAGATTTATATTTATATTTTCATCATCTGGATAGGTATCTTTACTTGGATCTTCTTTTTTATAATTTAGATGATCTTTATAGATTTTTCCTCGATAATGGTATTTTTTACATTTTCTACAATAATATTTATTCATTTTAATCCTAAGTTTCTCAACATATATTAACAATTATCAATTAAATTAACAAATTCTAACCTTAAAATTTCGGTTAATCTTTCAATAGATTAAGGGAAATGACAAAAGGAACATTAACTGCTTTCTAAAATAAACAATTTATGGTCATGAGGTATGTAAAATTTATCTTTTTGTTTTATAATGACGGTATGGAAATATTCGGCTAATCCTAAAAAACCGCGTATTACTGATTCATCTTCCTCAAATACAAATTTTACAATAACAGTTGCATTATTTGATTTAAATTTAACATTATCTTGAACTCTGTTATCTATTAATGGAAGTTTTAATTCCGATACAATTTCATACGCTCTTTTTAAAAAATTTTCTTGTTTATTCATTTCACCACCATTGAAATAACCTTTTTAATTTTACCTTAAATCGAATTATTGATATTAACCGCTTATTATTTTTAATCTAAATTTAATTGTTTCGTTAAATTAACCAATTTTAATAAATAAATTAAAAACCTCTAAGGATCAAACAATGATTTTTACATTTTATTTCCGTTTGAATATCTTATTTGATATTCAGGTCAATTTAAAGTAACAATTGCGATTAAAGGATATCAAATCATTTTTATATATATTTTATTAAAAAAAATTAGGATATTTATTTTTTTCGGAAAAAAATAAATAGATTTGGATATTGTTTTTAAAGCTTTAATTATTATCACTTTTTTATAACAATTTCTATAATTCTTCATTTTCTTTCTCAAGGGTATTCATTTTTTAATTATTTTTTCCCTATTTTGATAGATGTTAGAGGAATTTCTTACTATTGTAAATTTTTTGGATCAGAATAATAGAACTTAATATATGTATTACTTTTTGATATTTCATCCATTTCCTTATTTATTATGCTATTAATTATAAAACCTCTTAAAAACCCGGCAAACCTCTAAATCGAACCAATAAGAATTGTCAGGATCGTTCTTCATCATCATAAAGTGCAAATCCCAATGACCATCTGATTGTTGCTCTTTTATAAAGTATTGAAGCCCTTCTTTAATCTTAGGTTCGTCTTTAGAAAATCCAAGCTTTGAAACAGTATCCAAAGCTGATAAAAGGTCGGTCCAAAAAAATGGAATATAAAATTTGAACCAATAACTTTTATCTTGTCGCGAACTATATTTATCTCTTTGAAAAAATCGGGAAATTAGAAGATTTCCTGCCTCTTTTGCCTCTTTACAATTTTTGTATTTAGGATGAGCAGCAAACGCTCGCAGCACCATTCCTGTTAACCAGTGCGAGGAAGGTTTCGTTTTATCAGGTGATATTGGCTCCGGTAAGGCGTAAATCTCTAGCAGATTGAGGGATTTTGTTAGCATTGGTAATCCCCAACCTCCATCCATGTGTCTCATCGAGAGAAACCATTGAAATCCCTTCTCTATTCTTTGATCGTCGTGGAATTCCGCCTTATTTAAGAGTTCCATCAACGCACCCATGTAATTAGGCATATACTGATTCGCATAAATACCTCTAATATCACCTTCTTCTGTTTGACATCTAAAGATAAATTCCGCGGCTTTTCGAATACATTTGTGCTTTTTATTTAAGCAATATTTAGGTATAAGCTCTCTCAGACTTTTAAATACCATCCACAAGTGCCTATTCTCGTTATATTGACTAGGCTTCCCCGTTGGTTTCCATGATCCATCTACTAATTGCTTCCGTATTATTTTTTGTGCGTATAATTCTTCCCAAATCGTTTCGATTGGCTCAATCTCCTCTTCTAATAGATCTCGCTTGATGAAATATTGAATTGCTTTATTTTTTGTGCTAGACAAACTGGATAAAGGATCGTATTCCAACTTTTTTAACCAATTATTCATAATATTTATAATCCTTGATTAATTTAAGAAGGAACCCAGTTTCATTCTGGTTTCCTTTTAATCTCGTCTAGTTTTTTTAATCCAAAATCTGATATTATAAAATAAAATATTTATTGGTCAAATTTATCGTCGCTAAATTCATCAATAATTTGGTAGATTTCATCTATTACTTCATCGAAATTAATGGTTTTCTGTTCTTCAGAGA
>JBHLKB010000408.1:605-2759 GCA_048887205.1 Candidatus Hodarchaeota archaeon | reverse complement strand
ACTCCTGAAATTGCGAACGCAATCGCATTGTTTTATTATATGCCAATTTTATTTCTTTCTGGTTCATTATTCCCTTTTGAAAGCCCTATAGTTTATTTCACACCACCATTCTGGGCTAAACAAATATTTCTTCAAATCACTGTATTAGGACATGGATTAAATGATGTTTTATATAATGGTTCACTAATAGGAGTAACTGCTCAACCAACCGTAATTCCAATATGGGGTGGACTTTTAATTACTGTTGCATTTACGTTTGCTTTTATAATTCTTGGTATTATTATATTCCAAAAGAAAACCAAATTTTAAAATCCCTATTCATTTTTTTTTAATTTACAGGTTTAGATCTATTTAGTTCGAGTCATGAACCAATTAACAATATTAGTCTTAGGGATAATTATTTCTTCAATTATTCTAAAACCAAAATGCTCATAAAGAGAGACATTTCTCTCTAGATTAGTTTCCAGCCAAATTGGCAGACTTTCTTTATCTATGCGTCTTAACATAGGTTTTAAGAGTATACTCGCAAAGCCTCTTCCTTGGTATTTTGGATCTACACCAATAGGTCCCAAATACCAATATGGTCTTTTCATGTAGATATTTCGGATAGATTCATTAACATCTTGAAAATACATAATTCTTTTTGTAGTTTTTATTCCGAACTTAAATGGTAATTTAAGTCCACCGTTTATAATATATTTCCAATAAGAAAGATTTAAATTTTTGGGAGGGCGCCACACAGCAATTCCCTCTAAATCTTCAGATGTCCCATATACTTCACCATATTTTATTCCAATGTGAAGGGGCAATTCCCAAAAATGATGAAGTTTTGCTAATCTTGTATTTGCGTCAGGGATTTGCCAACGAAGTATGGGATCATTTTGAAAAGCTCTCGATAACACAAAACTGGCTGGTTTAATATGCTCATCTGAAAGTCTGATTAACTCATTTAATTCTAGCATTATCTATTAAAGCATTGAATCTAACTCTATAATTGATAAATATATTTCTTAGATTAAAATTCTTAATTTTATTTACTGAAAAAACTGCGATTTTTTAATTAAAAAAATAGGAAATTAAAAATTCACAGATTAATTTTCATTATTAACAAATTTAAGGATTTTTTTGGCATTGTATGTTGGTAAGCTTAATTACGAAGTAAAAAAAATTGAAGGCGTCTCTCAAATTAAAATTGATGTTCCTTTCGCAGTAAAATTTGTGTGTCTTTATCTTTTTGAACTCGATGGACTTAATATCTTAATTGATACAGGCTTAAATATTGGAACTTGGAAAAAGAAGTTATTTTCAGCACTTAAAGATATGAATCTTTCTATTCAAGATGTTGATTATTGTATTATCACACATATGCACACAGATCACATAGGCTTAGCTCGGCTTGTCAAACAAAAGAATCCCAAACTCAAACTCTTAATGCATGATATAACTCATCAATTATTGAAATGGGAAACTAATGATGAGAATCTAAAAGAATTAAAACAAGAAGCTAGAGAGATAGCAAACCAATTAAAAAAGTATGGAATAAGTGAAGAACAAGGAAATCGAATTATTCAATTCTTTACATACTGGCCCAGATTCTTAGAGTATCAAAAGCCAGATATTGTTGTACACGATGGAGACACAGTATTGGATAGATTAGAAATTATATGGACTCCAGGGCATAGTTTTGGTCATATTTGCATATTTGATAAAAAGGAAAAGCATCTCTTTTCAGGAGATCATATATTAAGCCGGATTACACCTCACATAGGAAATTTCGTGATACCTGAATATTTGGCGAAAGAATATAAAAATTACGATTTTAACAATATTTTAAAATATTATTTGGCCTCATTAGATAAAATTGACAATTTGCATCCCAATATTATTTTCCCTGCTCATCAAGAAATTATTTTTAATCCTCATGAGCGAATCTTACAAATTAAAGAACACCACAAAAATCGGTTGGCTGAGATTTCAAGTTTAATTAAAGATAATCCTTTGAGCGCATATAAAATTTCTCAGATTCACTTTGGAGAAGATTTAGATGAAATAAATTCTTATATGGCGCTTTCAGAAGTGTTAGGACATATCTTCTATTTAGAAGCTGATGGAAAGGTAAAAACCATTGAAAAAAGTGGAAAAATACTATATTAT
>JBHLKB010000408.1:0-592 GCA_048887205.1 Candidatus Hodarchaeota archaeon | reverse complement strand
CAGAAGTATATACATTAAAATAATTATTATTGATGGTTATGTTTAATTGGATTAATCTTATCGTATTAGTTATCTCAACTTCATTAATGGTGCTTTTTTATATTAAAAGTGTAGGTCCAGCAAAATTAGAGCAAAAAATAGGTGAGGTTGCGTATAAAAAGTGTGGATATTATAGGATCATTGCAAGTATATTTGAATTAATTGTTGTTATTAATTATATAATTTATTTTTTCCTCCCTCTACCTATTTATATTCCTCAATTTTTTATTTGGGATTATTGGATCTCTGGAATTTTTAGTATAGTCATTTTGATTCCTAGTTTATATATTATGCTAAAAGGAGTTAAAGATGCTGGAAGAGAAGCTCTTTTTCCAGATAAAGACCATGTTCTTTATATTGGGATATATGAAAAAATTCGTCACCCACAAGCATTAGGAGAAGCATTCCTCTGGTGGGCAGTTGCATTATTTTTAAATTCCCCCTTTCTCTTCCTATATTCTATTGTTTGGTTTCCGTTATTTTATTGGTTTTGTAAAGCAGAAGAAAAAGATCTGATAATAAGATATGGAAAACCCTATATTGATTATAAAAA
>JBHLKB010000407.1:0-2791 GCA_048887205.1 Candidatus Hodarchaeota archaeon | reverse complement strand
AACCATCGCCCACAAGACCAGTAGGGTCTTCCACTTCACCCACACCTGGTATAGTAAAATCAAAAGAATTTATTGGATTTAAAAAGAGAAAAATTTCATAAGCTATGCTGGCAATAATAATTATGGTTAGTAAATACCATTTCTTTTTAGGCATGAGCAATTCGCCGCCGATATACATTCCAAAAAATATTCCTGGTGCAGCCCACATATAACTTAAAAGAGGATATACCCATACTGGATTAATGTTCGTGCCATCAATTAGAGTAATTTTTATAAAATCGGTGGTGGGACCTAGCCATAAAAAACCGATGAAGATAATGGTAATTCCTGTGTATCTTAGAAGAGTTGCTTTTAACTTCAGGGATTTAATTAGTGTATAAAATCCAATTATTAATAATATCACAAGTACTCCTAAAGCAGATGCCCCATTTAGCCATCCTTCTAATAATAAGTCTGCCAATTCCAATTACACCTTTTAAATTAATTTGTTAAAGAAATTATATATTTATTTATTTATATAATTATATTTTTTGACGTAATAAAGTAATTTAATATATGCTTAACAATAGCATTAAAGTGAAATTTTCCTATAAATAAAAGTGAAAATTTCTTGTTTGTTTTTTTTATGGGCTATTCTGTATTCATATTTTAAAAGAGAATTGAAATCACTAAGTTGATACTTGTGAGAGATAATAATTGCTCCTCTTTTTGCTGTGTTAAATACATGTTTAAGATATTTTTGCATAGGAGGTAATGAATATATGTAAATAAAATCATATTTTTTTAAATTTTGAAGATAAAAATCTCCCAATTCAATTCTAATTTTTCTAAATAATCTATTATCGAAATTTCCTTTTTTTTTCAATGATTTTATGCGTTCTTTTGCTTCTTTTATCAAAGACTGGTCCAATTCAATGCCATAAGATTTAATACCGTAATATAGAGCAGAAAAAATAACAATGCTTCCATTTCCTGCTCCTAAATCAACTAATTTTTGATTGGAATTTCTTTTTAACCCGAATTTAAGTTCAAGTATTTGAAATATCTCCTTTATAGATTCATTATTTGTCTCTAAAAAGGGTAAATCTAACTGTGAATGAAATCTACTAAAATTTTTTTGCTTCTTTTTCAATTTTTAATCATATACCTATTAGTTAAAACTTTGGAACATCTAAAATATATTAATTGAAGTTCTTTAATAAATGCCTTCTGAAATTGATAAGAAAAAACATTCTATTTACTCCGAGGTTTCCTAATATCAAAAGGTGTAAAGTCTGAGTATTCCTAAGATCTAACTTTAATACGATGTAACCTTTTAATATTTTAAAATTTCTTTTTATTATATTAGCTTTCTAGTCATGGTGAATATATTAATAACTGGTGGTACGGGTTTTATTGGAGTTCCTTTAGTAAAAAGGCTACAAAATTTAGGACATAATTTAAAGCTGTTAATCAGAGAGAGTAGTAATATAACTCCATTTGAGGGATTAAATCATATTGAATATATTACTGGTGATGTTCGAGATTATGAAACTCTTTATAAAGCCGGGGAAAATGTAGATTTAATTTACCATCTCGCAGCCTATACTAGAATGTGGGCAAAAGATGAGAAAATTATCGAAGATACAAACATAAAAGGTACAGAAAATATAGCGAAGATTGCGTTAAATAATAATAAAAAATTAATTTATATCAGTTCTTTTATTGCTCTGGGAGGAACTCCCCCTACTCCTGTGGATGAAACTCATGAAAGTGAAGAGGGATTATTTTTAGAATATGCTAAAACTAAGTTTCATGCAAGAAAAATAATAAAAAAGTTTATTGAAAAAGGGCTTAATGCTACAATATTTTATCCGGGAATAACTTATGGTCCTGGGGATTTCAACATTTTTGGTCAAATTATTTTATATTTAACAGCAAAGAAATATTTAGGATGCCCTGGAAAAGGAGAAACTATTGGTAGCTTTGTATATTTAAATGATGTTGTGGATGGACTTATAAGTGCAATTGATAAAAATGATTTGAAGGGTGAAGAATTCATTCTTGGAGGAGTAAATATAAAATTTACTGATTGGCTTGATTTAATAGCTGAAATTGTAGGTAAAAAGAGAAAACCACGGCATTTTCCCATGAGTATCGCCCTAATGTATGGCTGGTTATGTGAATTAATGACGAAAATAACGAATAAAGCACCATTTATCAATAAAAATCCTAGAATAATCTTTGGACCTTATATTAATCGAGCTACTATTAAGATGATTGATTATAATTGGGTTTATTCTTCAAAAAAAGCCATTGAGAAATTGGGATATAAAATCACACCATTAAGAAAAGGATTAGAAGAAACCATAAACTGGTATAAAGATATTGTTGAAAAAAAAAAAGAAAAAAGGAGAATAATGAATAAAAATGTTAGAAGATGAAATGACAAGCCAAATTATAGATAAAGAAGCATATAAGACAGAAATAGCCAGAAAATATACCATTTTTCTGTCAAAATATCCTGAGATTTTTTCTGATTTAATTAATGGATCAAACTTTGATTTTGGGCTTTATAATTCGCTTGAAGCATATGATAATGAATCTCCGGTAGATATCTTTAATGTCTATCGAAAAAAACAGGGAATTGAAATAAAACCCGGGAGAGCAGTTGATTCAGATTTGGAACTAGCACTCTCAGTAGATGCTGTCGAAAAATTAATCCAAACAAAAACGAAAGCAGAATACGCACAACTACTTGGATCTTTTTATAACAATCCTGATGAGCAAAAAGGGTGGATTGATTTTATAT
>JBHLKB010000406.1:0-2803 GCA_048887205.1 Candidatus Hodarchaeota archaeon | reverse complement strand
GGTTTACTAATTTAGGTTTCTCAATGAGAACTAAATGTGTTCCACCTGGAATGACTTCGAGTCGCGCATTAGGTATTGCATCAGTCATTTCTTGTATAACTTTTAATGGATAAAGTTGTTCATTTTCTCCATCGATAATAAGTGAGGGGCTTTTAATGTTTTTCAATTGGTCTAGCGTAAAATTTGGTTCTCGCTTGGCCATATCCATTTCCTTTTCTATTAAAATTGGCCAATTATCGGGATCTGAGGCTACTTTTTCATACGCTCTCTTAATAAATTTATAATCTTTAGGTAAATTATTAGGATCTACATTATTAAAGCTTTCAAAGATTTCTGGATAAAAATTAGATATATTATATGGGGTACCACATAATACTAACTTACTTACTAATTCGGGATACTTTAGACCAAGAACCAAGGAAGTACAACCCCCATCACTCCAACCAACGAAGCTCGCTTTTTTAATATCTAATTTTTCCATTAATTGAGAAATATCTGAAGCAAAGAGCTGATAGCTTAGAGGTTTATCTGAATCTGTTGTCCTTCCATGTGCTCGAGTATCTGGAGCAATTATATGAAAATGTTTTGCTAATTCTTTGATTTGGAAAAACCAACTTGTATGATCCACCATACCACCGTGTAATAAGAAAACTGGTTCTCCAGAACCAAACATGGCATAGTACATTTTGATATCTCCGATATCGACATAATCTTCAACAATGTTTTTTTTTTTCCAAGCGTTAAATTTAACTTTACCTATTAACATTTTGAATACTACCATCAGTATTTTGCTCCATTTTTTTATAACTTGTTATTGAATTAAGATTAATAAAAAAGTTTTCTGTTCAATAAGAATAAGAGAGAAATCAATTCTAAACCTTGTCCCTTCAATTGCATTGGATCAAAACTAGCATCTATATCTCTATGAACTTCTAGCGGTTAGTTATTGAGATGAGATGGAGTATGTTCATGTGCAGAAATTTTTAAAGGCCTTTACTTTTTACCCATTTTTTTCCTAAATAATGAAATCGCGATGGCACTGCGTACCTGTTGTTTCTGGATAAAGTCAATAAGAAGTTCACTGTCAATCGTTATAGAAAAAACCCCAATCCATAGCAAACTGCCATCACCATCATACAAATCCCTGATAATATAAACAAAATACTATACACAAACACTTCTCCCTCAACACCTGTCACTATAAAAAAAATCCCTATACCCAACATAATCAACCCTCCTAAAAAAAACATATTACTCCACAGAGAACCTCAAATTTCTTTGAATCCTTTAACTCCTCCAATTCTTTATCAAGTTTATCTAACTCCTCCATTGTCTCTGTAATTTCCCGAAATTTCTCCACGATCTCTCTCCCTGCCTTTGGATTACCAGGAATGTAAATAGTCCCCACTGATTCTAATGTTGCTTTTGCTTCTTTTATCACTTCTAACAAGCTATCATCATCGGAATTCTCGTCATCCTTCTCATCAACCATCGTATTTACTCCCTCTTGTACTGGTAGAGTGTGAAAAATATGGAGTGTGTTCTTAGAAATTTTACTTTTTTTGATAATTCAATCACAAGAATTGTGAAATTCAGGATTAAAACTGTATAAATAGCTTATATAGATAGCCTGATTATTGTTTTCTCAATGCCTTTTCAATATTATTTAATTCTTTTTCTAGTTCCTTCTTCCTTTCTTCAAGTAGCTTCTCTCGTTCTATCAGTTCTTCCTTACTTGGTGTCTTTAAATATTCTCTTTTTTCATGAGCGGATTGCAAATTTTTTAGTTCTTTTAAAACATCACGTCTATTTAACTTTTTAAATTGTGGATCTGTTTTATTAGGATAGATTGATCGATTAATTTCAGCAATTCTTCTCCTTACTGCAGACCTAATAAATTCAGACTTAGTTTGTAGTTGCAAGTGTGAATATCTATCTATTTTTTTGTATAACCTTTCGGATACCATGACTTTAATAAATTTCTCTTTTTTTTCATCCTTCATTTTAAACATCCAATATTGGTATCATTATGATCATTATGATCATTATGATCAATTATATATATAAATCTATTTAAACACAAAAGTAAATTTCCTTTGAAATTGGAATAGAAAGGTAAATTCAGCGTCTGATTTCAATGGAAAATCCCTTGAAAATAATAATGATTTTAGTGATGCTTTAATATAGGGAATTATTTCTATTTCTGAAGGTTTTATAAATTATGAAAATTTTAGATGATGAAAAATTTATCAGAAATGTGGAAAGCTTAATTGATCCAAAGGAAGTCAGCTTTTTGTATTTCTTCCAAACATTCAAACGGTTTTTACCTCGCTCCCTTTTTAAAAAGCTGTTAAATAAGACTTCAAAAAAGACTCCCTACATGGGTTTTATAATTGAACCTTATAGTCTGTTTTTATTCTTTAAGCTTAAAAATATCGAAAAAGCAAAATCATTATTGCCGGAACGTTATGAGTTGAAAAAGACCAGAATTTTTTCTGATGAAGAACCAGAACATTATTTGGGAATGGGGGTTTTCAATACCCGGGCAAGTACTTTTTGGGGTTCTAGGCTAGAATCATATCTCATTGCGGAAGATAAAGAAACCGGTCATATATCCTGGATTTTTATCGATATTCTGAGCAATACAATAATTTATCTCCCTTCAGTAGGAGTTACAGATAGAAACTGTAAAAATGCTATATATACGACTAGCTCAAAGGGAGATATACTACTGGATTTCAAAGAAGACACAACTGACCGACAGATAATCTTAACGGGTAATATTACCAATGGAAAAATGCGC
>JBHLKB010000405.1:0-2832 GCA_048887205.1 Candidatus Hodarchaeota archaeon | reverse complement strand
TGTTAAAATATATGAATTGATTTTTACAAATTTCTCAAAAGTAGAAATTTTTAGTTTCTCTATTTTTAATCCAAATTTTAAGTTAAAATGAAGGAATATAGATAATAGTAATAGATCAAAAACTATTATCGCATAATTATAAATATTATTAAAAAAAATCGATAGGAAAATTGTTAGTATTAATAGCCAAATGGAATAATAAGCTATTATCAATAAATCCTTTTTTGGTAAAATGCCTAAGAGAAAATTTATCCCTACAAATAAAATAAAGAGTGCTGGAAATAAAATAGTGGTAATTACCAAAACTTGGATAAATGTAAAAATGTCAAATAAGAAAAATATTCTTAGATTAATTAAAATAAATAAAACTACTTCTATTAATAAAAGATTAATTATTACGGATATTCTGAATAATCTCGTACGTTTAGCATGAAAAACACGAGCATATAACACGTAAAATGAAACTAATAAGATTACTAAAAATAAACTTAGATGAATAAGGAAATTTGAAATTAATATAATGAATAGATCAGATGTAAAAGTAGTGTATTCAATAATGATTACTGGAAAAAACAGATAAATGAAAAAAGAAAAACTAGCAACAGCAACGATATTTTGAAATATGAGAATATTTTCTTTAATAAAAAACTTAAATTTCACAAAAATTTGTAAAACAAAATATAATGAAAGGGAAAATATTAAGAAATTTAATAAAAAAAATCCAGGTATCGATGGTATTATACCAAATGAGATTGAAATTAAAATTGCAATTGAATTTAATAGAAATACAAATCTATTATATTTTTTAGGACAGAGTTCTGTTTTCTGTTCATATTGAAAAAGTATGAATAGGAAAGGAAGAATAATCAAAATCAAAGTAGGATTACCACTTAAAAAAGAGTATAAAATTATTAATAGAATTAAACTTCCGGATAGGAATGAATTATATTTTTGATACTTATTATATGGTAATTGAATTTTTTCTTTTAGATCTTCAGATGTTTGAGGGTTTTCATACAAGCTAATTTTTGAGGTATAATGAGAGTTAATGTAAAATCTTGATTTAAAATAGAACAAGATAAATATTACAGTTAAAAAAGAATTATTTAGAAGTTCTATAGTGGAATACTGAATGCCTGAGAGACTGAAAGTTATAATAATTACATAAGGCATCTGAATCAATATGATGAAGAAAAGACTAACAAGGAAAACAGTATATCTTTGCTTAAAAAATGTTAATTCTTTTAAAAATGGCTTTTTTTCGGCTATGAAATCTTTAATTTTTTTAATTAGATTTCTAGTGCTAGCTAAAGTGATTAAATATATGAGTAAGTTTGTGATAAGAGCATAAAGCCATGAGAAATTTGTGGGAGCTGTGACAGTTAAAAAAATAATGTGAATGATATAATTGACGACAACTATAAAATTATATGGTTGTTTAACTTTTAATTTTTTATTTGCAGTATGCTTGAATTCTTCTTCAGTCAAGTTAAAAAAGTCAATAGGTTGGAAATGATAATAATAATAAACTATATTGTAGAGAACGACGTAACTAATAAGTGGAAGTAGACTAAATGATAAACCTATTGGCGAAATGAGTGTAAAAATTGGAGTAACAATAAATGATAAGATCGAAATCAAAAATATGATATGTATCCTTGCATTGAGATTGTTCTTTTTGTTAAGGAAGAAAGGATTTTCTCTGTATTTATCATAAGCTTTATAAAAAAATAGTAATGCGAACATAAAAGTTATTACAGAGAACGATAATGCAATATAAAACCCAGCTTGAAATAAACTAAAAATAATAAACCCAATAAACGCTATTATTAAAGGTGCAATAATTATATACCAAGAAAACCACCAGAATTTCTGAAGTGCTTCTGTAGCTTTTGTTATTCTTTCTTGTGAATTATTGCGAGTTTTTGATCTCATCGCCCAAACAATTTTGTTTAATTACATCTTGAGAAAAATGAAAATGTGTTTTTACAAACATATCATAGCCATATTTACTAATCTCTTAGAATATTTAAAGATTAATTCGAAATTTTACTAGTAAAAGTTGGGAAAATAGTAGTAAAACTTTTATTTTGGTGGTAGAAATTAGCTAATCTAAAAAAATTGTTGGTTTATTTAAAATTAGGTAAATAACTTTTTTGTAGATCAAACATCTCATTAAAGATGTTTTCTGCCACTTCAAAACTTCCAACATTCGGATCAATTGCTAAACATGTAATGGCGATATCTTTAGACTTTTTTAGAACTGCTTCGACGCATAAATCCTGGATAGAAGCTTCAATGCGAAGGAGTGCTGCTATATTCCGAGGTAAAGTACCAATTTTAATACCGCAAACTCCATCTTTATTCACAATCCCTGAACACTCAAGGATTAAATCTTGAGGTAAATTTCCAATTAGATTATCATTTGGAATGTTAACAGCAAACTCATAGGAATTTTTATTTTTAATAATTGCTTCTATTATGGGGATTGCTCTTTCTCCAGACGGTTCTTTTGATAAAATTCCCCTTCTCGGATATCTTCCTCTTTTAAGCCTTTTATGATAATTGCGAAATTTTTCATATATCATTTTCCCTTCATTATCTATAAAATCAATCCAATCTATCATATCCTGAGTTTTTGTAAATTCTTCTCCAAATTGCAGATATTCTCCTAAATGATTATCTCCTACATATGAAAAATATCCAAATCTCTTATAAACTTCAAATGTAAGAGTTGAAAATTCAAAACGATCTTTATGCTTCGAAAAATACCGAATAGCATTTTTATTAAAAGAGGTCATTAAATCTTTGCCCGTTGATAAATCCACTAAG
>JBHLKB010000404.1:0-2839 GCA_048887205.1 Candidatus Hodarchaeota archaeon | reverse complement strand
TTATTAATCCTAGAACCAAAATTATGATCGTATATAAAGCTATGCTGGTAAGATTAGCGTTAACAAATTCTTCAACTGCGAAACCAATGTTAACAGTTATAGCAGAATTTAAAATCGAAGCGAAAACAGTTGTGAATAGAACAATAAATATAAATATCTTATTCGATCCATGAAAAATATGGCTAAGAATCCATCTAAGAGTTCCTTTTCTTCGTGATTTTTCAAATGGATCTTTTCCAGGAGAAAATTCTAAAATTTGTTGTTTTTTAAATAATGATTGATTTGAAGACACTTTAGATTTTAGAGTATATCATTGATTTTATAGGTTTAAATTATAAATTATTAATCTGTAGGTTTTTAAAATATGATGTTCAAAACCCTAATAAATGAAAATATAAAATCTAATTCATTTAAAATAAATAAGATATTCTTAAACTGATAAAATTAAAAAAAAATGGAAATCTCAATTCGTAAAGCTACAATAAATGATGCTAAAGCAATTTCAAAAATATGGGAAATCATATGTAGTGAAGGTATATATTCGGCAGTTAGTAAACCGTTCACTGTAAATCAAGAGAGCGACTATATAAGGAATTTGTCTGATCGTGAAGCTGTGTTTCTTGCATTTAGTAAAAATCAGCTAATAGGTTTTCAAACATTAGATGAATGGAGTAAAATCACAGATTCCTTTAATCATGTAGGAACAATTGGTACATTTATACGACCTGAATTTAGAGGTAAAGGTATTGGAAAAGAATTGACAGAGGTTACAATTGAATTTGCTAAAGAAAAGGATTATGAGAAGTTTATTGTCTATATTAGAGCAACAAATATAAGTGCACAAAACTTCTATAGAAGTTTAGGATTTGTCACTAGAGGGATCTTGACAAATCAAGTTAAGATTAATGGAATCTATGATGATGAGATATTTATGGAATATTTTATAGAATTTTAATTAGCCAAAAAATAATTAATAATGAAAGAGAAAATACACTTTTATGACTAAAGCAGACCAGAATTACTCATTATTAATTTTGCGATATTTTCAAAAATATTATCAACATTTTCACCAGTTTTAGCAGAACATTCAAAATATCCCTGTAAATTTCGCGATTTTGCTATTTCCATTGCTTCTTCCGAGTCAACAGAAACTTTATCTTCAAGATCTAGTTTTCCTCCGACCATGATTATTGGAATATTTGTTTTAGAATGTTTCATTTCTTCAATAAAAATAGAGAGCCAACTGTCAATATTTTTTAAGCTATTGTATCTTGTAAGATCAAACATAAATATTCCACCTTGAGCTCCTTTTACGAAACTTGGAAATAGAATTTTATATCTCTCTTCTCCAGCGAAATCCCAGATTTGAAGTCTGACTAATTGATCATCAATTTCAATATCTTTTATGCTAAGATCTGTCCCAATTGTCATTTTAAGGTCTTCATTAAAGACTCTTGTGAGATATCTATGAGTTAAAGATGTTTTACCTACTCCACCATCTCCGAAAATACATAGTTTGAATTTTATATTATCATTCAAGTCAAAAACACCAGCAAGTTTAGATATTATGTGTTATAAAATTATTATTAAAATAATATATTTCTCTCATTTAAACTTAGTTAAATACAAATTATGGGTTAATTAATAATATGAAAAAATTAAATGAGATAATATTAAATCTGCTTTTAAATAAGGTTAATCAGCTCTTCTTCTAACCATTTCTGTATTTGTTTTCTTATTTCTCTAAATACTTTTAATTTTTGTTCTTCTGTACCTGTTGCTGCAGAAGGATCTGGGAAGGATTTATGAATATTTTTCTTAGCACCTGGAAAAATCGGACAAATTTTTTGAGCGTTATCACACACCGTTACAGCTAGATCGAATTTACTTCCAAAAAATTCTTTCATATGTTTTGATCTATGATTTGATATATCTATACCAATTTCTTTCATTACTTTTATCGCTTGAGGTCGAACAAATGCCGCTTCTGTTCCAGCACTATAAGCTTCAAATTTATCATTAAAAAAGCAATTAACTAATCCTTCCGCCATTTGAGAACGGGCAGAATTATGAGAGCAAATAAATAATATTTTCTTCTTTTCCATTACTGTTTAATTAAATAAGAGAAAGATTTTAATAATATTTTTTTTTTAAATTATAAAGCAAATTTGAGACCGTCTAATGAAAAATAGAAAATATTGCTTATTTTTTGTAATAATATTTGCCTTTTTTTTACCCATTGTTATAAAACATAAGATCACCTCACATAATAGCTTCTTAATCGAACAATATGCAAGTAATCCACAAATTTCCAATAATAATGACAATAAAAGCATAATATTAATGATTGGAGACGGTATGGGTTATGAACATTTAAAATTAGCTAAATGGGTTGAGATTGGTAAACTAGAAAAACTTTCTATTGAAAAATTGCCTTTTATTAATAATGTAACTACTTATAGTGCTGATAATTCGGTTACAGATTCTGCTGCAGCTGCGACTGCAATTGCTACAGGCTATAAAACTAATAATGGCTATCTGTCGATTTCACCAAACTTAATATCTGTTGAGACAATTCTTGAAGTGGCACAGAAAAAAGGAAAATCATCTGGAGTAGTCTCAACAACTGAAGTTACACACGCAACACCAGCAGCTTTTATGACTCATGTATTATCAAGATATCAAACATCAGAAATTGTGAGACAAATAGTTGAAGAATCTGGAGTTGATATTATTATGGGAGGAGGAAAAAACTATTTCAATTCACAACAACTTAATCAAATGCAAAATAATGGATATGCATTTATTGAGAATAGTACAGGACTTCAAAATATCACCT
>JBHLKB010000403.1:0-2863 GCA_048887205.1 Candidatus Hodarchaeota archaeon | reverse complement strand
AAATTTATCTATAAAATATATGTAAATAATTTTAAATTAACATACTTTTATTACATTAAGTTCTTTAAAAACACCTCCCGCTGGTACAGTAACTCCAAAAGCTCATGTAACTGACTCTCAAGGTCGAAAAATACATGATCTATTTATTGAAATCTATAAAGTTGTTGATCGTGCCCTAACTGGTGAAATTCTAGGAGATATCATAGAAAGGAGAAGAGATGAATTACCCCTCGGGCTTAATCTTCATCAAATTCTAGCCTATGCTAAGGAACTGAGAGCCCTTGGAGATAAAATAATCGTTGGTTCATTATAAGACGAAGTTATGAATAAGTTAAAAGAATTTAAAAGTAAATATGATTAATTTCTTAAATTTTATCTAAAAAATATCTTAATTTTTGCTTTTTGTTCAACTATATATTTTCAGATTGTAAAAAAAATTAAAAATAGAGTTATAAATACATATTTAGTTTATCAAGATCTTTTTGAATTCTTAATATACGCTTCTTCTTTCCTCCTTCTTCCTCAAATCCTTGTATATCTTCTTCTAAATTGAACTGTTCTTCTTCATATGCCTTTTCAATTTCCATTCCATATCTCAAAGCAGCAACAATTAATTCAGGAATTAGGGAAGTCATAGCTCTGAAACTAAAAATTCCTGATAAAACGGAAAGTCTATTTATCATTTCACCAAATGGATCTTGTTCCATTTCTGGTTTTTTCATTATTTCAGTTATCCTTTTAAATAACACTTCGTATAACATTTCTAAGTCTTCTTTACTTATACGTTCTTCTTCCTCTTCCATTTTGTGTTCCTCGAGTTTTTTATAAATTAAGAAATAAATTTAATTGATTTCAATTAAAATTATTTTATAGAACAGTTTTAAAAAATAATATTTATGAATGCTCGTGAGAGATTTCTTGCTATTTTTGAAGATAAAGCTCGAAAAAATCTTGATAAAATTCCTACTCATGTTCAGTATATCAGAAATGAATTTATTTCCAAATATAAAACTGAAATAATGAAGAATTATCATGGAGACTTATTTAATAACGTGTACTTCGATATTCCTTATATATTAGGATTTGAGTCAGTTTTCGCACCACTACCGTTAAGTTTTAAAGTTAAACCACTGAAACTTCGCGATGAAAATGGGAAATTAGTTAAAATTAAAGAGAGTGGTCAGTCTATGAGACAATATTCCTCATTCTATGAAGGGGGTTTTATTAATTCCATTGATATCTTAGATGATTTATGGACAAATTTAAAAAAAATTGATAATAGTGAATACATTAAAAAGATAATTGAATTACATGAAAAATTAGCTCCTTTGATATTTCCAATATTAACAGTTGACGGGATTTTTGATAGAGTATGGAAAAGTATGGGTATCACTCATTTTAGCTTGAACTTCCAAAAAAAGACAAAACTTTATTATAAATTGATAAAATTCTATACAGAGTTAGCTAAATTAAATATTGAGGGCTTGATAGAAGCAACAGGAGAAAGAGGGAAAGTTATTACTATATTAGATGATGTCGCCTTTAAGGGGCGTTCTATGATATCAAAGGAACGCTGGAACCAAGATTTTTTACCTTATTACAAAAATATAATTTCAATCATTGTAGATTCTAATTTGATTCCTTTAATACACACTGATGGTGATCCAACAGATTTAATTCCCTCTTTTCAGAAAGCAGGATTCCGAGGTTTACAAGGATGGGAGGGAGGTGCTAATCCTCAATTTATTAATGATAATTTTCCTGATTTTGTTGTAATTGGATTTGGTGATGTTAGTTATATTCTTCCATATGGAGATCACATAAAAGTTGAAGAGCATGTAAAATATTTGATAGATATCTTTAAAGAAAATAGATGCTTTATTATAGGACCAAGTACGGTTATTTTTCAAGAGATCCCTCTAAATAATGTAAGAGCATTTATCCGTGCTGCAGAAAAGTATGGAAAATACTAATAGTTATATACTTATTCATTTAGGATCAAATAATTAATTTAGATTAAAATATGATAATTAAGTAGAATAATGTAAAGTTAATCGGATAAATAATGTTATTAATAATCTTAATTTTAACTTGCTTCTTTCTATTAAACTTTTTAGCATATTGGATAATTTGTTTAAGAAGCCAAGATATAAAAAAACGATTTAAAGTTTTTTATATGAAAGTTTTTCCAAAATTATGGCTTATTAACATAATTCTCATCCCAATCATAAATTCGAGTTTTCTACAACCATTTTTTAACGAAAATGTAAGCTACTTTCGCAACTATTGGATATGGTTTTTATTAATTGGAATAATTATTATCGCAGTAGGGATAAAAATATATTCACTAGCAAAAAAACTTTTAAAAATTAAAATAATTGAGGAGAAGATTCCAACTTTAATAACTAAGGGGATTTATCTGATTCTAAGACATCCCACATATCTTTCTTGGATTTTAATATATATAGGTATTACATTTATATTAGACTCTTTTGTTGGTATACTTTTCTGTTCGATTTTAATTATTTTTACCGAGCTATTGTGCTTTTTAGAAGAAAAATATATCATTATTCCAAAATTTATTGATAGCTATGAGCAATATAAGAAAAAGACACCTTATAGATTATTTCCTCCCCCTTATAATTACGTATTTATAATTATGGCGATTATATTAACTTATATAGGATTTTTAAATTTTTTTAATATTTATTGAATCATAAAGGTGAAACTAAATTAAAATTGCAATTTTGGCTACAGATGGTTATGAGGATCTTGAGCTTCATTATCCGCGTATTAGATTAAATGAAGCAGGATATGAAACTGAATTAATTAGTTTACATAAGAGGGAAATTAAAGGAAAACA
>JBHLKB010000402.1:0-2881 GCA_048887205.1 Candidatus Hodarchaeota archaeon | reverse complement strand
TCTTTTAAATTAAGAATAAATCTTCTTACATCTTGAAATCTTTTAACTTGGTTAAGTTCATTTTCAAAAAGCTCAAATTGTGTCTTTATTTGAGCTGGTAGTTTTGTTTTCATGATCTGAAGATATGTTTTATAATCATCTAACTTCTTGAGTTTTGCTGAATGTTGTTCCAATGAGTCAAAACGTTCTTGTATATTTTGAGGAGTAATTTGTCGAAAACTTTTTATTGTTTCTTTAAATTGATGAATTTGACCAACCAGTGCTGCATATGGAGGTAAAGCTTCATAAACCGGTGTCTTACCCGGAATTTGCTTAAGAAGACCTTTCTGATGTAAGTTTTTTGCCATTTCCGTTGCCCTTTCTTCAGGAACATTTGCAAGTAATGCCATTTCACCTATCATTACGGGTCCTCTACCTGTAATTTTAAAGTAGGTATTAACCTCATCTTGGGCTAATCCTATGAGTTCTAGAACTTGTTTTGTTACTGTATCTTTTTCACCTGACAAATTCAACATCAACTCCTTTTTATTTTTTATATGCTACTTCAAGAAATTCTAGGTGTTTAATTGCAACATTTTTCTTTAGCTTTCCTTCCATTCGATCTTTTCGAATTTTTTCAATTAGGTACTCAGGGTAAAATGTATCAGTAACAATATCTGTTAATAGAAATACCCATAAAGTATCTTTACTATCTTTTATAACCTTTATAATTTGATCTTCTTCCATAGGTTTTAAAAAACTTCCAATTTGTTCAATGCTTTCTCCAGGACCTTTAGGAATCTTGTGTAATGGATATGATCTTTCCCTAAATAAAGTAATGTAATCATATTTATCTGGATTCATCATATTTTGAGCGATTCTTAAATTGTCATCTAAATTTGGTTTATATGTGTTGAAAAATTTAGTTACTTCTTCAAGATATTTTGTAGCTACTTCTGGAGTTGGCAGATTTTTCTTAGCATCCTCAACTAATTTAGTTGAAGGTGCTCTAAATATAGCAAAATCACTAAGAAGAAAAAGTGTAATATCAGTATCACCTTCGATCCAATCTTGCTTAATTAAACCAGTTTTTATAAAAGGATCAAGAACAATCTCTATATTTGGGATCATTTTTTTTAATTTCTCTTCCAAGATTCCTTGTAATTCCTTTCTAGATATCGCTGTTTCTTGTAAAACCTCTAAGATTGTCCTTGCTTTCTCACTACTATATATTTGTGCCAATCTTTGTTCTTTTGATAAACTTTTTAATCGATCTAAGAAAAATAATGTACCTTTTAAATAGATGATTAATTTCTTTGCAATTTCATAATTCTGTGAGACATCTGCTCCCATATATTTTAAGAATGTTATTATATCTTCATTAATTTTTCGTAGTACGATTTCACCGAACATTTCTGGATCTTCTCCTAACTCTAACATTAAATTTATCATCACAGGCATATCAGATTCCATGCCAGTAAAATAGCTTGATACATTGGAGCGAGCCTTTTCTAATCGTACTAATACATTTCCTGCCTCTCCTGCCCCTGTTATATGCGCATAAAAGATTCGCATCATATCATCTAAATCAATCTCAAGGCTTTCTGGATAACTAAGTTTAACAACTAAGCCTTGATCTTCTGTCCATTCAGTTATTACAAATCCTAAAGGCATTTAATCACTCTTATTTATTATGTTAATATCAGATTTTAATATTTTTTCTGGTGGATGAGGAATAATTTCTAATTCGTGCATCTTAGCTTGATAATTTTTTTCTACAATCTTTTCACGGGTTTGAAGAGAAATTGGTTTAATTTTTCTATTTTTTTTAATTTTCTTCTTAATTTTCCTTATTTTTCTTACTAGAGGAGGAAATTTATAATATTTCTGATAAACCCCAAAAACTATAACAAGACCAACAATAGTACCAATTAAGGTGTAGATTAACCAACTTAAATCTGGCCCTGGTTCAGTTATGGGACGATTTATTACTAATGTAATCTCGTAAGCCTCAAAATCATAATTATCTCCTGCAAAAGCATTAATGGTTATTTTATAAAAAGTTATTTCATCTGGTCCAGCTTGTACATTTTTCAAAGTTGCTTCATATATTCCAGTATTATTCACATCTAAAAGTTCTCCTTGTCCAAAAGCCCATGTATAAGTAACAGTGGCATTTTTAACAAATCCACCGAAAACAGTATCGTTCAAGACGATCTTGAGAAAAGCATCATTCCCTACCTCAATTTCAATTTGAGATTCACCTGACACCGTTCCTATTTGTGCTCTAATTCTTTTAACAGTTATTCTCGGATCTATTGTGTTAATCTGATAATTTGTTGCTTTAGCAACAATACTAAATAATTTAACTCCAATACCTAATTCTGTTGTATTCAAATATATGTAATGTTGTCCTAGAAGATCATCCCTAGTGAAATTTAGTGATAAATCCTCTCCAATTAATTGTAATGTAGCAGTATCAATGTGCATTCCAGTTTGATTATCAAAATATTTTGCTGTGATATTTAAACTTTGCCCTATTGTAAGTTCATAAACAGGATCGGTAGTTTTATCTTCACTATTTAAAAATAATTGCAATCCCGTTGATCTTTCTACTATTTCAACAAAAAATTGAATAGATTGGGGCTGATAATTAATTAGCTGTGCAAATATAGATAAAACAGTGATACCTTGACTTAAATCCCCTGCATTAATAGTAATGTTATAATGAGTAAATGTTTCATTTAAAATACCTCTTCCTACCAGAACTACACTTGCATTAGAAATGTGCTCTTTTGTGTGATTGTCTCTATAATACACTGTAATATTAATATTTTCATCAATTTCAAATTGAATTGTATCGCCATCATATGTTTCAATACCATTTAGAAACAACCTTAAT
>JBHLKB010000401.1:0-2888 GCA_048887205.1 Candidatus Hodarchaeota archaeon | reverse complement strand
GTTCACAATATATTTGAACGAAAAAATATTATTAAATAAAATTATTAATCCAATATGATTTTAAAAAGCCAAGAGGCACCTAAATTATTTGGAAAAAAAAGTCTAATTAATATTTAATTTTTACTCCCAGTATTTCCTCTCTTTCAAATCTTTTTATAATTATTGCGTAGTTTGAGCAAGTTACAGCATATAATGAATAAAATATAAAGTTTTTAAGATAGATTTTTATACATTATTTTGCTTGTAAAGGAATAAACCCCCAATTAATTGCCCAGTACTAATACCAGCATCTCCAGGAGCAACCAGATTATGTTCTAAAAACTTAAAACCTTCTGATTCTATATCTTCTTTTATTGTTTTTGCGAAGGAATAATTATAAGCAACACCACCTGTTAATCCAATTTTTTCAATTCCTCTAAGTTCGCCAATTTCCTTAGCTACTTCTGAAAAAGCTAAGGCGATTTCCTCTTGAAATTTAGCAGCAATATCTGATGGTCGATTTTTTTTATTTTTAAATAAATCTATAACATCTATAATAAGATTTGAGCTATTTATTATAATTTTACCATTTCTTTTGCTTGTTTTTATTTTAAGCTTAACACTTTCAGGATTTCCTCTTGAAGCTAATCCTTCAAGTCTCATGGCAGGTTCACCTCTATATGTTTTAATATTGGATGCTCCTAATATATATGATACAACATCAAAAATTCTGCCTGTAGAACTTGTTAATGGAATATTTTTAGAAGGGAAATGATTATTTGCATTTTCGAACTGTGAAATTAAGGCTTTCAATTCAATATCTTTATATTCCAAATCATTCTTCAATTGTAGATCGTGAAATATCTTTAAAGCTTTTTCAATTCCAAGCTCTTTTAACAGTATTGATGCTAGCATACGAGCAGGATATTTAGTACAGCGATCTCCTCCCACCATGGGTTGGTATTCCAAATGACCAACTCGTTTATACTCAGAATAACTATTTTGTAATATCTCCCCACCCCATACATTACCATCATCGCCATAACCAACTCCATCTGTACTTATTCCGATGATTTTTTCATCAAGCTCCACTTTATTCTCTGCCATTAGTCCTAAAATATGGGCATTATGATGTTGGATTGAGTATAATGGAACTTTAAACTTTGTAGATAACTCTTTACCAAATTTAGTAGTTATAAATTCAGGATGAGCATCACAAGCGATATATCTTATTTCAGAGTCTTTAATTTGAAGTAGATTTTTTATATGAAAAATTGATTTTTTTAAAAACTCATAAGTCTCAAGATGTGTTACATGACCTATATGCTGTGTAGGAAATATCCTATTGTGCCTTAGAACAGCACCTGTTGCAGCTAATTCTGGTCCTGTAGCAAGAGCGCTTGAAATATCAACTTTGAAAGGCAATGGAATGTATTCTGGAACATAACCTCTTGAACGTCTGATTAATTTCGGTATACTATCATGAATTCTTAAAACACTATCATCTGCTCTTTGGTAAATTGATCTATTATGAAGAAGAAAAACATCCGCTAAATCATGAAGTTGACTAAATATATCATCATTTTCAATTGCCATTGGAATATAAGATTTATTCCCACTGGTATAAACTAAAGGCTTTTCTCCGATAATCTCGAATAATAAATAGTGAATCCCTGAATATGGAAGCATAATACCGATATTATTTAATCCGGGAGCCACTTGATTACTAATTATTGAATTATCTTTTTCACGTTTTCTTTCTAAAAGTACAATAGGTCTTCGGAAGGAAGTTAATAATTCCTTTTCTTTAGCAGAGATTTTTAGAATATTTTCAATAGATCTTAAATTAGGTACCATTAAAGCAAAAGGCTTATACTTTCTCTCACCCTTTCTTTTACGGAGTTTCATAATTGTATCGTCATCAGTTAAGCTAACCAAGTGTGTACCCCCTATTCCTTTAATTGCGACAATTCCTCCTTCATTTATTCTTTGAACTATTTCTTGTAAAATTAGATCTATTGAATCACTTCTAATGACTTCCTTATGCTTATTATAGAGCGTATAATGTGGTCCACAAACAGAACAAGCAAATGTTTGAGCATGAAACCTTCTGTTATTAAAATCTGAATATTCTTTAACGCATGATTCAGGGTTGGCTTGCTGGCAAAAAGGGAATTCATTCATAGTACTTCTTTCCCTATCATAAGGTAATTCAGTTACCGTAGTAAACCTTGGTCCACACACTGCACATGCGATAAATGGGTATTGAAAGTATTTCTTTAAACTATGATTTCTCATATCGTTTAAACATTTATTGCAGATTGCAATATCGGGGGGAAGAGTTAAGCTAATACCACGCCCTTGCTCACTTTTCTTAATCTCAAGATCCTTGAATTCCTCCAGTGAATCTAGATACTCTACAGTAATATTCTCAATATATGAAATTTTAGGGCTCTTTAACTTAATATCTTTCAAGAATTCTTTTAACTTTTGAGAATTACCCTGTAAAACTAGCCTTACCCCTGCATTCCCTCTATTTAATATATAACCTTTAAGATTTAAGGAACGTGCTAAGTTATACAAAAAAGGTCTAAATCCTACTCCCTGAACGATTCCGCTAATGTTAATTTCTGCTGTTTTATAATCTTTCAAATAGCACTCTTCAAAATTTCATTTTTACTTTAAATTCTAGTTTAATTAATAATCATTATAAAAAAAAGCTAATATTTTATTATGATAAGTATTATTAGATTAATTTCTTGTTTTAAAATAAATTAGTTATCATAGTAATGATATATCGAAATGAGCTCTAAAGAAGAAATATGGGATATTCCTTATCATGAAGCTTTTTTCAAGACTAGCCATAATTCTTATGAACTCTCTATAAGAGAACAACTAGACAAGGGAGT
>JBHLKB010000400.1:0-2904 GCA_048887205.1 Candidatus Hodarchaeota archaeon | reverse complement strand
CATTTTTAATATCTACATTCATCTTTTCACAAATCTTTAGAAGAGATTCATAAGAAAAAGATTCCATACAAAAAATACCTATTCGGTATTCTACATTATTTATTGAGGGAAATCCAATATCATATATTTTCGATTTCAGAAGAGCTTGCATTTGGCAAGGAACTCCTACGACAGCAATTTTTTTCTCTTTCAGTTCATTTTGATTTAATAATTGCAGGTTAGGATTATTAACATATTTTGTACCAGCAGTTGAAATAATATCTTCTTTATTCTTAATCAATAATGGTTCAGGTCGCCATAATGTATTACTCATTTTGGCTCCTATAGCGATATCGATTTTGTTTTTATCTAGAAGATAGTGTATACATGTACTTGCAATACCACCATCTTGGCATACTTTTGCAATCTCTTTAATTTTAGTTTTTGCTGAGTAAGCTTCCATGTAATAACCAACTTTAGAATAATTTTTAATTTCAGCTATGTTTTCTTGTGCCATATTTAAGATTTTAACTGGTAGATATGTTCTGGGACAAAGAAAATAGCATAATCCACATCGAATACATTTATCTTCATCAATTTTACCAAAACCATTATAAATTTGAAGACAGTTTACAGGACAGATTCCTGCACATAAACCACAACCAGAACAGTTCTTGGAATTAAAAATAACTTTTACTGGTTCATAGATAGGTTTCAAATCTGAAATCAGATTTTTAGTAGGTTTTATAATGATATCTTTAAATATGAGTTTTTCGGTGTTATCTTCATCACCTTCAATTTTATCATATGATTCTTCAACTGTGACAAGTTTTTCGTTTTTTAATAGTTCTAATAAGCTCAATGTTTTGTAAACATCAATTGAGTTCGTTTCAGAAAATTGAGTAATTACTTCAAAATTATTATTAGAATTGTTCTTTAACAAATTGAAAAGGGAATATTTTAACCTTTCATTATCAAACATTTTAAAAAGAATAGTTTCGTATTGGGATTCATTATAAATTCCAGCTTCTAATATATCTTGTTTAGCATCAATTAAAGCTCGGATCCTATATGAATCTAAGGTATCAGCTACATTTTTTAAAATTTCCCATGAAAAAATTTCTTCAGAACTCATAAACAGATTAAATTTAATTTTTGATTATTCCGAAGACCCGTGCGATGGGTTAGTTCCCTCTCAACGATAATTTATTTGAGAAGGTCATTCTATTTCGGATTATATTTTGGTAGAGGAGGGAGTGCGTGAACTTTTTTCGTGATATCATCAACAGATTTAATAAATTTTTCAACTTCAGCCGCTGAGCAAAAATATTGTTGAATTCGATTTTCAGAAATGCCCACATGTTTTAAAAATTTTTTTAATATTAATACATGCTCGTAGGTATTTGTATTTCCATTACCAAACTCACATTCTCCTTCTTTTCATGAAATAATTGCTACACCATCAGCTCCATTTAGAAATGCTTCCATTATTAGGTGAATTCCAATTCGCCCGGTACATCTTACACGAATTAAATGGAAATCTGTAGAATAAGATCTCCTTGTTACACCAGTTAAATCAGCTACAGAATAACCTCACTTATCACAGCCAAAAGCAATTATCTTTCTAGATTTTTCAATATTATCATCAGACATGATTCATTTACCTCTAGATTTTTTAATGCTCTATACTCTCAGGTATTTTTTTTGGCATTTCTAATTCAATATTTCCAATTCCCTTAATCTCTTCAGTGAATTGCTTATCTCGATAATATTTTAAGTCAATAGCTCTTGCTGGACAAGATGATATGCATACTCCGCATCCTTTACATTTTAAATCATCAACTTCAGCAATTTCATTTTCATTAACTTTTATTGCTTCATAGTAACAGAGTTTTTCGCATCTATGGCAACCCATGCAGAGATTTTCATCTACTTCTGCTATGATTAATTCTTGTCTTATAGTATCATGAGATAATAGAGTAGATGCTTTACTCGCAGCGGCTAAAGCAGAAGATACCGAATATGGAATGTTTTTTGGACCAGCAGCACATCCACTTATATAAATCCCTAAATCTTTAGTCTCTTGAGGGCTTAAGCAGCCATGTATTTCTGTTAGAAATCCACTTGGACCTTTACTTAATCCCATTACCTCGATTATTTCCTCAGTACCTCGCGAAGGTATGATTCCAGTTGATAATACAACTAAATCGGCATCAATTTTAATAATTTCACCAGTTAATGAAGAATAAGCTCTAACCTTTAATTTATTAGTTTTAGGATCTTCGATTATTTCACCAACTTTTCCCCGAATCATTCTGATACCAGATTCTCTTATTTTTCTATAGTATTCCTCGTTTCCTTTATCTGTAGTTCTAATATCTATATAGAACATAATAACATCAATATCTGGATACTCTTGTTTTAAAAGTTGGGCGTTTTTAAGCGCTACATTACAACAAACAAAAGAGCAATAAGGATTTGCATTTACATCCCTTGAACCAACGCATTGAATCATTATAACCGTTTTCGGTGTTTTTCCATCAGATATCCTATAAACATGTCCACCTGTTGGTCCAATAGGACTTAACATTCTCTCTAATTCAATTTGGGTAATTACATCTGGATAATACCCGTAATTGTATTCATTTGTCTCCCAAATAGGATATTCATCCCAACCTGTGGCTATAATTACTGCTCCTACTTTAAGATCAACATATTCTGTTTCTTGCTCAAAATCAATTGCTTCAGCTGGACAAATTCTTTCACAATTCTTACAGTCAATGCATACTGTTCTATCCATCACAGCTAATTTTGGCACCGCTTGAGGAAAAGGTATGTAAATCGCACCTCTTTCACCAATACCTCTATCAAATTCGCTTGGTACTTTTATTGGGCATTTAGTTGTACATAATCCACATCCAGTAC
>JBHLKB010000399.1:0-2917 GCA_048887205.1 Candidatus Hodarchaeota archaeon | reverse complement strand
TGGAATTATCTCCGTATTAAATGTTTTGTAAGGGAAATACTGTGGTTACTTAGACTCAAACTCTTTTTATTTATTAACCATTGCTTATGTTCCAACTAGTTATGATTAACAAGCTATTTGACTTGGAGAAATGATTGTTTTCATTTATGGATCACATTTCTTCTAAATACGTTCTACATAGAGTTAAATCTCCGTTTAGGCGAAAAACTTTAAGCAAAAAACTCGGTTCCAGTTTTAATTGAATATAAAAAAGTAAAAAATTGAAAGCAATCTGGCTTTCAAATTGGATCTCGGAAAATTAAACTTCTTGAGGTTTTGGATGTCTTAACCAACCTAAAGTGAGAATATTTATTAATTTTTCAAAAGTAATTTTATCAGATTCAAGAAAACCAAAATACATTAGTGCTACAGAGATTGCCTCACCCAGATAAAGGACTCCAAAACCAAATCCTGATAAGGTGCCAGCTATACTTAGAGCCAGAGCTCCAACACCAATGTAGATATTAAAAACTCCTCTACTAGGCTTGAAAGATCCTGTTTCTTTTCTAATGGCTCGTTGCCATGTGATATATGAATAAAATGCTCCTCCAATGAGTGCGATAGCTCCAGGAACAGTATTAAGGGGTGAAAACAGTCTTACAGATGCTCTCAATCCAGGGAGATCGTTTATCCATCCATGTCCAGCTACTTCCTGACCTCCACTATAAAGTAAGTATTCTACATTTAGAGGTGCTTGTAGTGCGGTGAATACCATAAAAACGAAAATATATAGTGTAAATAAGATGAAAATATGACTGAATTGTATTCCTGAAATTTTAAATGCCTTCTCTGGGTCCCTTAACCGAATTTGAATCCAGTACAGTACTCCACCTAGTGTTATTATGAGAGCTGGAATGAAAATCCAAAGAAAAATTGATGCCCTAAACTGGAAGATAAACGCAAAGAATGTCCACACAGTTCCAAATAAAATAAACATTTTTCCTGAATTTTGTTCATTGATGATATTTCTACTCGCAAACAGGTATAAAGCCCCTACTCCCATAATAGATACTTGAATGGCTGCAAATAGATAATAAACTTTGTAAATGAGGGGATCCCAGAAGCCTAATAACAGACTCAATCCTTCAGCACCAGCTGTAATCGTAAACAGAAGCATTGAGATTGCCCAGACAAGCTGGTGAGTTTTCCTTTTTCTGATGTACTGCTCACTTACACTTAGTAAAAACAAAAGGGAAATTATTGTTGTAATAAAGGGAAATATTCCTTCTATGTTAATATTTGTCATTTGAATTCCTTCTCAATTAAATTACAATTAACTTCCAAAAATAAGAACGTTTTCTAAGGTTTCAATAATCAAATAAACAAATAGTCACTAGATTACATCCTCAACTTTGGTGTCTTCGCTGTTTATATTAATCTTCACGGTTGTAGGGAGGCATTTCTCTTCTTAATTTGGCTGTTTTTCGGTACCCTAGCATGTATGAACCTTGAATTAGCTTCTGAATCTCATTAGTTCCTTCAAGGATAGTATTAGCTCGAGTATTGCGCCAGTAGCGTTCAACAGGGAAGTCAGCGCTATATCCATAGGCTCCATGGATTTGAATGGCGCGATCTGCTGCATCAGATGCACATGATGTAGCATGCCATTTAGCCATAGCAGTCTCACGGGTATTCCTAATCCCTCTGTTTTTTAACCAAGCTGCTTTATATACCAGTAATTGTGAAGTATCATAACTTCTTTGCATTTCAGCCAGATGTTCTTGAATCAGTTCAAAACGTCCAATTTCCTGACCAAATGCCTTTCGTTCATGACAATACTTAACTGATGCTTCGATGCAAGCTTTAATTAACCCACAAGCTCCAGCTGCTACAGTGAATCTTCCACTGTCGAGAGCAGACATTGCGATTTTAAATCCCTCACCGTGTTCTTCCCCAAGTAGATTCTCAGCAGGAACTCTAACGTTTTGCAAAACAATCTCACCTGTATCTCCTGTACGAACCCCTAGTTTATCGTGAATTGAAATTGTTGAAACACCTGAGAAGTTTCTCTCGACAATAAATGCTGCAATATTTTTATATCCCTTTTCTTTGCCAACTCTGGCAAAAATGAGAAAATTATCCGCTGTTTCAGCGAGGGATATCCACGTCTTTGTACCTGATAGGATAAAATCATCTCCTTCTCGAGTTGCTCGCGTTTGAAGAGCTGAGACATCTGAACCGCATCCTGGTTCAGTAAGCCCAAAAGCTCCTATCTTTTTTCCCTGAGCTTGTGGAATAAAGTATTTCTCTTTTTGTTCAGGAGATCCCCATTGGTAGAGTGTGCAGCTATTAAGAGCAGTGTGTACGGACATTATAACTCTTATGGCGGTTTCTATTCGCTCTAGTTCTTCACAGACAATAGCTAGAGCAAAATAATCTAGTCCAGAGCCACCATATTTCTCAGGAAAACATACCCCAAGTATACCAAGCTCTCCCATTTTTGGTATAACTTTTTTGTAAAGAGATTTTTGGTTTTTATCATATTCACCAACAATCGGGGCTATCTCACGTTCAACAAAGTCTCGAACCGAATCTCGGAGTAGTTCATGTTCTTCTGAAAGAGAAAAGTCAACCATAATTAAAACAACCTTTTACTCTTACGATTTATTTCTGGAATTTAAAGAATATTTTTGGAGAAGTGAAAGAAGGAAAAATAGAAAGTTATGAAATACAGATCGAGTTATAATCCTTTTTATTGGCCCTTGTTTACTCTAATTGAGTCCAAATTCTTCATCATTTCTCGTTTTGCGTTTTCATCGCCTTCTTATTAAATTTTTGAGTAATTTAAGATTAGATCGGGTTTGTCTGATGAAATTATTAAATATCCTTTCATTTTTGGCTTAAGGGTAATTTGGAAAAAATTAAACACATTCATTTT
>JBHLKB010000398.1:0-2918 GCA_048887205.1 Candidatus Hodarchaeota archaeon | reverse complement strand
CAATTGGACATACTTCTCTACAGATATCAAAACATCCTACACAGTCATCTTCTATTATAAATCGAGGGTTTTTTCTTATTGTTACTTCAAAATTTCCAATATATCCATCAACATTTTCAATGGTAGAATAAGTTAATAATTCGATATTCGGATGATCTTTTACCTCTGTCATTAATGGCCCTAAAATACATATACTGCAATCCAAAGTTGGAAATGTTTTATCAAATAATGCCATATGACCCCCAATTGTAGGTTCTTTTTCAACTAAATACACATTGCTACCAGTATCAGCAATAGCTAAAGCTGCTTTTATTCCTGCTATTCCCCCCCCAATAACTAAAACAGATGGTGTGATACCTGAATATTGAACTTCCAATGGTTCTAAAAGCTTAACTTGTTCTATCGCCATAGTAATTTGATCTATTGCCTTATTTGTTGCTTTCTCCGGCTCATCGTAATGAACCCATGAATTCTGCTCCCGAATGTTTGCAAATGAAATTAAATATCTATTTATTCCCGCCTTCTCAATAGTCTTCCGAAATAATAATCCATGTAATTTGAATGAACAAGCAGCAATAACAACACGATCAACCTTTTGTTCTTTTATCTCGTCAGTAATTTTATTTAACCCTAATTCAGAACATAAATACTGATCTCGAAATACATGTAAATCAGAGAATTTCTCAAAATATTCAATCAATCTTTTATTATCGATTACACCACTAATGTTTTTACCACAATCACATAAAAATAGACCAATTTTCAATTTTGTCCCTCTCTATAATACGATTTTTTGCTGTATTTTAATTATTATAAAGATGATTTTTTAATAACTATTGAGATTAATTAAATAAGGTTTTTATTATCACAAATTTATAAAATTAAATAACTATCTAATTAAATAGATATCCAAACTTTAATTCCGGGAGAACCTCCAATTCGTATCAAAAAGGAGAGTTTGAGATTATTAAGCGTTTAATAAATGTGGTTCAATTTTTCAATCCATGATATAAAATGCTATTAAGTATATAATAACAAATATGTAAAGATTTTTAAATTGGGCAAGACAATTTTATTCTAATTCCAATGTGGAATAAAAAATTATAAATAAAAATAAAAAATAAAAAGTGATCTTTAATGGGAGAAGAACGAGGAGAGATGACCCCTCCGAAACTAATTCTCTTTATTGCTATGCTGTTCATCTTTGCACAAGCGATAGCATATTTCTATGTTGCTATTGCGGATCCAATGGGTATTCTCTATGGAATTATATGTCTTGTCTTTGTTTTTATAATCTTTGTATCTTTAGATCTTATAGGCTTAGGACCAATAAAAATTCCTTATTGGTGGTGGCTAATGCTTATTATCGGTGTACTGTTGATAATATTTGATTTTTTAAATAATTTAAATTATTTAACTGGTACTTTAGTAATATTAGCAGTATTAATGGAATTAGGAATAGGTGATAAGATAAAGCTTGAAGGCTGCAAATTTTTCATATTTTTTGCAATACTATTTGGTATCTGGGACTGCATTGTAGTTTTCATGACTTTTACTCTGCCAATAGAGATAGTAAATGCGATTTTTGGTCTAATCTTACTAGTAATTTTGTTAATATTAGTATTTGACTTATTTGATATTAAAATACCCTATAAATGGTGGGTTGTTTTAATTATCGCATTTGTATTTTGGAATTGGATAGATCCAACTGGTATATATCCTGTAGTAGGATTTGGCAGATGGCTTTTAATGATTGGCTTTGTATGTATGATATACTTCAAGTAGACCTACTTTTGATTTTAATCACGGTATAAAATAAACTATAAATTTTTTTTTTCTTTTTTGATTTTCTTATTTTTCAATTTAATAACAAACCTAAACTCTAAGTTTACTTATTTAATCAAGGATGATTCACTTTAGCCTTGTAGCATTTTTTTTGAAAGGAAAGGATAGACTTTATGAATATCAAAATTGTGTTTTTTCATCTCAAGAAAGTATTTTTTCTCGATTTCGTATTCCGTTTTAGCCCAATTTAAAATTTCTTCTCTGGAGTAAAATTTTCCCTTTAAAACTTGCAATCCTTTACATTTTTTTGTGTAATTATCGAAATTTTTTCTACTAGACACCATCATCTGCCAAAAGGGAAATGACCTACATTGGAAGGGACGGGCTATATGAACACTACATTTATTATTTTTTAAAAAATGACAATGCTCATCGTCACCAGTGAATCTGAATCCTAAAGTTTTAAACCGATATGTTTTTCCCCTCTGGTTCCCTGGTTCTTTCCAGAAAAAGGAGTCATTGATAACTTTAGTATACTTTTCAGCGAAATCTCGTAAATTCTTTTTTCCCTTAATATTCAAAAAATCAGCTAATCTTAGGATATCTTCTCTATATAAATAAACCTCACCTTCGTTGAACCCTGTACAACATTTACCACACATCTGGCAAGAAAATTCAATTCCATCTTCAAGATTCCTAGAGATCTTAATCTCTGTTGCAGTCAAAACTAGAAAATTACTCTTAATTTATAGATTAATAATTAATATACAAATATTTAATTAATATTTAAATATTAATTCATTGATTATACTAGGCAATAAATAAAAAGGAGTTTTAATTTTTGGCTGTTTTACTTGACCCAAATAATAAATTTGATTTAGATTCTAATTATATTAATGAAACCCTAAAAAAAATAGAAAGTATTTTAATAAAGAATGAAATTTACCATAAAAAAGAGTTTCAAGAATGGCTTAAAGATTTCAAGAAAATATATGGAAAGAAACAAGCTAATTTGCGTTTGTATATTAGTTTCGCTTTAATTTATTTAATTGGTTATGTCTTTATAGCTAAATTCTTCCTCAAAAACAAAAATTCGATATTAAACCAGAATATTTCATTAAATAATCTTAAAA
>JBHLKB010000397.1:0-2919 GCA_048887205.1 Candidatus Hodarchaeota archaeon | reverse complement strand
GGTGGAATTATAGATTTTGAGATTTCTGTATGTAAATTACTTTTAAAAATAGGTGAAATTGGAAAAATAAAATGAAATGTTAAAAAATACGCGGAATTTTTATTTTATCTCTATAAATGAAATGAGTAAAAAAAGGGTGAGCTTACTTATAAATTAAAAATGAGTTATTAAAAAACTTAAAATAATCATTATTTTATATCTATAAACGAAAGTAAGCCCAAATCATCTAAACTCCCCATAATTCTCTGTATCTCCGCCTCGGGGCGACCACTCTCCTCAGCAATCTCGGCAATCGTGTGAAATCCATCTGCTAAATGAGCTATTTTAAATTCCTTCTTGTCCAAAAAACCTTGTGTAATAACTTGTTTGGGAAGGCGCTTTTCGGTCCACTCTGGCTTCTGATCTCGCACTTTGCGTAAATCTTCCTCGGATAACACCAAACCCCTCTTCGCAATCTGTTTTTGAGACTTTTGAAAATCTTTCTTAAATATCTTCAAAATAGGAAGTTTTAATTGGATCTCAGCGACTCTGCCAAGCTTCAATATATCGTCAATAATAGGTTCAAAACCACGAAAGATACGAACATCTCCAGACCAACCCTCAAGTTGATCACCAAATCTGCTAACAAATCCATCAATTATCTCTGTTAAAGCCTTATGTGTAATCTTGGCATCATCATTCTTATCGGCAGCAGCCGTACACAACACTCCCTCTTTAAAAACAAGGAGAAGATAGAATACTTGCATATCAATCACTTTCAACTCACCACTACCTTTAGAGAATTCAACACTAAAATCTTTTAATGCTGTGAGAAAGCCGCTTACTAAATCTTGATTAAATTCTATACTCCCATACTTACGATGGATTAAACAGATACCAGTATACTGATGTATGAGGTAAAAATTATGTAAGATGGTAATCACTTTGTATTTATCGATACTTTTTATGAATAATAACAATTTTAGTATTTATAATTTCTGTTTAGATACTACTAAGAAGGGAATTTGAAATTATTAATTTTTGATTCTTAAAATCAACAAAACATTAGATAAAAATGATTCCATTGTTTTTTCATCATCTTTCAGTTTACATCAATTTTTTCTTTATAAAGATAGGGAGGAATTATCTTTAAACAATTAATAACTATTATTAAAAAAATGACCGAAACTCGAAACATTGTGCAGTTTTTTATTTGGAAATGGAATAAAGAGCAAATACAAGAGGAAGTAAAAAAAAATAAAAAGATACAAAAAATGCGAAAAGATTTGTTAAATTCGCGTTCGAGAAGATTTTTTAAAGAGAAACAGCTAAAGAGAAGGAACGTATAAATATTTTCATTAGACCTGTTATTTTTTTACTCGAAATTATTGATTTAAGTTATTTTTGCTGTTCTCCTGTTATCATGTACAATAATAGAAGGCTTATAATTACTGTTTGTATGAGTTCTATAAAATATAATTGAGGATCACGAAAAACTCTGAAAACCATGATATATAAGGTAATAGATAAATTGATAAAAAATATTATACTCAAAAAAATCTGAGATCTGTTCATATAATATGAGTAGGTTTATTCTTTAATAATGCCATAGAGAGAACAAGTTTTACAGCAAGAAGAGAATCAATAAAGCTTAAAAAAGTTGATATTAAGTATTACATTATTCAAAAATAATAATATCAAAAAAAGATCAATAATGAATTATTATATATTTCTTGTAACTGTGCCAAATCTCGAAGAAGGTCAGAAAATAGCAAAAGTTTTGGTGGAGAACAAACTCGCTGCATGTGTAAATACCATAAAAAATATTTCTTCAATCTATAGATGGAAGGGGGAAATTGTAGAAGATAATGAGCATATATTACTTATCAAAACAACAGAGAACAAAGCAGATTTAATAATACAGAAAATAAGTGAAATTCATTCATATTCTGAACCAGAATGCATTGGATTTAAGATAGAAAAAGGATCTGAAACTTATTTAAAATGGATTAAAGAAGTTGTTGAATAGAAAAGAATATATTTTTATCAGAATATGCTATACGATATCTTCCAAATCGATTGGATTTTTGTTGATACAATCATAATTGTGTTATTATTCTTATTATTAATTGGTGTGAGGATATTCAAATCAACTCATCGATGGCGAGTAGCTTTTTCAAATGAAGCTTTAGAATATTATACTTTTCCAGATGCACATAAGACTGTCGGAAATCATTTTTTTCATTCCAAAAAATGGAGTTTTGTGAGAGATTCCTCTTTAAAAGAAAAATGTAGTAAAAAACCATTAATCTTGGTTCTAAGAACAAATTATAAAAGACGCTTACTTAGAATATTATCTGAGGGCTTAGCTAGTAATGGGTTCAATATCATCACTGTATCAATTAAATTTAAAAATTATCCTGATTCCAATATATTGGAAAAGGGCTTAACTGATGAGCTAACATCTCTTATTTCTAGTATAATAAACCATTTTAAAGAAACAGATTTAATAAAAAATCTAAATTACATTTTGCTCAATCATTCAAAATCATTTTTTCCTTATAAAGCGATAATGACAGATAGTAAAAATAAAGGAATGATTTTAATTAATCCTAAAATCAATAACAAAAATTTGATAAATTTTCATAATGTTATAGATAACAAGTTATCAAACAATCCTTTGTATACAATTTTTAGTAGAAAATCTCGGTTTATTTTAACTAATAAAAATTTAAAATCTTTATTAAATGAATTTCCTTCTAAATTATTAACAGGTTTAAAAATAATAACTCTACATAAAGCTAGAAATACCTTTAAATATTATGAAACGGTTGTTTTAGGAATAATAATTGATATTGTTGAAAATAAAATATTGAAATCGAAAATTTAAATTTGATCTATGAAAGAAGAGAAAATTTTAAGAGATCATTATGAGAATGT
>JBHLKB010000396.1:0-2950 GCA_048887205.1 Candidatus Hodarchaeota archaeon | reverse complement strand
TTCTCTGTAAATTCAGCGATTTCTTTATATTTAGATGGCGGATTTTCAGAAGGGATTTGTATGCTTTGCTGATGAAACTTTATAATTTCATCTTTCATATCGTCTATTTTTTTTATAACAAGTTTTTCTAGATTTTCCATTTTTATCACCTTAAAATTTCTATTATATTATTCTTTGATGAGGAAAAATTTAAAACTATAAAATTAAAAAACTATCTACCACATATTTAGATTGTTATTTCAATTTATAAAAAGTGATAAAGATGGCTAAAAGAATCGCAATTAATGGTTTTGGTAGAATTGGTCGATTATTTTTTAGAGCAGTATACGATAATTTCTGGAATGATCTTGATGTTGTGTCTATTAACGATCTTTTCGAAGCAAAGTATTTGGCCTATGCTTTAAAATATGATTCTGTGTTCGGAAGATTTAAAGGGAATGTAGAGGCTAGAGATTCTTCCTTAGTTATTGATGGCAAAGAAATTCCTATTACTGCTGAAAGAGATCCTGCAAATTTACCACATGCTAGAAATGATATTGATGTTGCTACTGAATGTACTGGTCGATTTGTAGCTAGAGATGGTGCGAGTAAACATTTAACTGCGGGTGCTAAAAGGGTATTAATTAGCGCTCCAGCTACAGATCCAGATATTACAGTCGTTCTAGGGTGTAATGATGATAAGATTACTGATGAACATAAAATTATCTCAAATGCCTCATGCACAACTAACTGTTTAGCACCTATGGTTAAAGTCTTACACGATAATTTTAGGATTAAATATGGTCTCATGACCACGATCCACTCCTATACTAATGATCAGACAACAGCAGATATTGCTAGAGCAGGAACTCCTGAAAAAATGATCCGTGGAAGAGCCGCTGCTCAAAATATGATCCCTACATCTACTGGAGCTGCCAAAGCAATTGGATTAGTTTTTCCAGAACTTAAAGGAAAATTAGATGGTATTGCTGTAAGAGTACCTACGCTTGATGGTAGCGTAGTTGATTTAAAGGTCGTAGTAGAAAATAGATGTACTGCTGAGGAAATAAATTCTAAGATGAAGGATGCCTCAAACTATAGTTTAAAAGGCATCTTAGATTACACTGATGATCCAATTGTTAGTAGTGATATTATTGGCAATCCGCATAGCTCAATATTCAATAGTCTATGGACTAAGGTTGTTGAGGATCAGGCTTTTGTATTGAGCTGGTATGATAACGAATGGGGCTTCTCCAACCGTATGGCTGAATTAATTATTAAAAAATTATAAATATCTAATTTATTTAATACTTTTTTTATTTTTTTTAAAAAGTAAAATTTAGAAAAGTAATTACAATCACTAAGATACTACTTAATATAAATATAAATAGATTAGAACTCCAATGTTTAATTCTTCTCCTTATAAACATAAATTTAAATCCGACAGCAACATGAATTATAATACAAATAAACAGGAAGAAATCATAATAAATGTGTGATTCAAACGGTATTACAATCCCTATGCTCTCGGCATACCAATCATAGTATCCTAAGCCAGATAATATAACTAAAGCAGCTAAAACAATTATAACTCTATTTGTAATTAATTGTATTAACCTTAATATGTATATCGGACGCGCTCTTTTACTTTTTAAACCTTTAAAAATACGAATCCACCAGAGCTTCAAATATTTTTGTGCAAGAATGCAATGTATGATTAGTGCTCCTAATAAAATCCATTCGACAGCTAAGTGAAGAATAGAGTAAAAATAGTAAATTTCAAGATATTTACGTAAAGCTACTGTAATAAGCGCAATAAATGAAAAAAAAGCAACCAACCATGAAGTTGCTCTGTGAATTTTTAATCCTTCAATCGGCATTTATAATATCTCCTAATTATAGATGAAAAAAAGATGATTCTTAAAAATCTTTACATTTTGATTACAATTTCTTTTTAAAATTTAATTGATATACAAACCAATTTCCAAACTTATCTTCTAATTCAAACCCAGCTTCATTAGCCCAACTTATTTCTGTTTTACGTCTAGGATAGTCCGGGTCGGGAACCATTTCACTTAAAGATATCAAACCATCAGGTTTTAAAACTCTTTTAATTTCTTTAAGAGCTCTGATAGGTTCAGGAATTTCGGGAAGACAAGCAATCATTAAAACACGATCAACACTTTCATCTTCAAATGAAAGATTATAGGCATCATCTATTTTAGGAATGATATTTGTAAGATTATCCTTCTCAACTCTCTTCTTAAGTCGGTTAATTATAGAATCTTGTATATCTATAGCAAATACTTTACCATCCGGTAAAACTCTCTTTGCAATTTCCTTCGTGTAGCTCCCTTTTCCTGGTCCAATTTCTACAATAATCATACCTGGTTCTAATTTCATTCGTTCTGCAACTTTTTCAGGCTTTTGAATGAGCTTCCTTCTAATTGGATTATCAATTAAACGAGTCATAAATGAAGGAATAGGAAATTTATAGTATCTTCGAATTATCCTTAATACAACAAATACGATAAAAAAGAGAATTCCTAGGATTATTAGAAATACCAAAAAAATAATCCATAAAATTGACCAGATATCCATTGATACAAAACTCTAACAGTTCTATAGACATGAATTAATTAATTGAATAAAAGAATAATCCTTTTAAAGTTCTTTAAATAATAAATTAACCATGGATCTTAGCACGGGAAAACCTATTGAAATACCAGATAAACATCTATTTGATAAGTATTTTCAAACATTTCCACCAAGAATTTCTGAATTTACATTTACTAACCTATTTATGTGGAGAAATTATTATAACTTCTTGTTTTTAGAATTTAAGGATCATTTAATCTTATACTCATATGATTATTTGAAAAATCGAATCAAACCGGTTAATTCTGACTTTAAAAAACATCTCTACTTCTTTCCTCCGATTGGTCCTTCTCCTGACAAAATGATTATTGAA
>JBHLKB010000395.1:0-2964 GCA_048887205.1 Candidatus Hodarchaeota archaeon | reverse complement strand
TTTAATATAAAACCACAATGACAACCCAAATAGACAGCATAAATAATAAAAAAAGAACTTTTGAGAATAAAGAAAAAAAATCATCTATATGTTTAGGACCTGTTCTTGATTTAGAAGAATATGTCAAAAAAGATTGGTGGAAACGGATATTTAATGCTTATTATTTAAAAACAGATGGTGATGTAGTAGATGATCAAAAGATTACTGAATCTGAGGTGAATTATTTTTCAAAAATTATGCAATTTCATATAGATCATCAGATTTTAGATCTTTGCTGTGGTCAAGGAAGGCATTCTATTGAATTAGCTAATAATGGTTTTAAAAATATATATGGATTAGATCGTTCTAGATATTTAATTCAGAAAGCTAAAACTAATGCGCAAAAATGTGGAGTTTTATGTAAATTTCGTGAAGGTGATGCGAGAAAACTGCCTTATAATCCAGATACATTCGATTTTGTCATGATTTTGGGTAATAGTTTTGGATATTTTGAATCAATGAATGATGATCAATTGGTATTAAAAGAAGTTTTCCGTGTTTTAAAACCTTGGGGAAAAATACTGATAGATATCACTGATGGAGAATTTATCAAAAAAAATTTTCAATCACGTTCATGGGAATGGATTGATAAGAATTTTTTCGTTTGTCGAGAAAGATCTTTATCTTTAGACAAACAAAAATTGATTTCGCGGGAAGTGATAACCCATGTTAATAAAGGAGTATTAGTGGATCAGTTTTATGCAGAAAGGTTATACTCAAATAGAGGAATATCAGAGTTATTAGAAAAGGTCGGTTTTAGTGATGTAATTTTCCATGGCTCAATTACTCCTGAATCTCAAAGAGATCAAGATTTAGGAATGATGGAGAAAAGGATTATTGTTAGCGCGATGGTTAGAAAGGAATGGACAGAAATTAAAAAGAAAGAAAAAAAAGCTAAAAGAAATGCTGTTGTTATTTTTGGAGACCCTAATAAACCTGATATACTCAAACCCTTAAATAAGTTTGATGATGATGATTTCTTTACAATAAATCAGTTAAAAGCTGCGTTAAAGGAGCTTATTGAATACAATTTTTCATATTTAGATAATCACAACATTCTTATTCAAGATTTACAAAATTTAAAAGGAAAAATTGATTTTGTTTTTAATTTATGTGATGAGGGTTATTACAACGAAGCAAGGAAGGAATTACATCTACCAGCTTTACTAGAAATTCTAAAAATTCCATATACAGGATCTGGACCTCAATGTCTAGCCTTTTGTTATGATAAATCCTTAGTAAGAGGTATTGCAAAAGAATTAGAAATTCCCGTTCCAGACGCTATTTTCATTAAACCCGGAGAAAAAATAATAGATTTACCTCTATATTTCCCAGCAATAGTAAAACCAAATTTTGGGGACTCCAGTTTTGGAATTACTCAGAGAAGTGTAGTTAAAAATGGAGAGGAATTATTATCTGCAATTTCAGAGATTCGTGAAAAATTTGGTTATGATAAACCAGTTTTAGTTGAGCAATTTCTTACTGGTAAGGATCTAACTGTTGGAATTATTGGAAATCCTCCAGATAACATTATTATGCTTCCAATAATTGAAGAAGATTATTCAAATTTACCTCCAGAGTTACCACAAATTTGTGGTTATGAAGCCAAATGGTTACCAGATTCTCCTTATTGGAATATTAAATCAGTGCCTGCAAATCTTCCTCAAGATGCTATTGAAACTATTGAAAATTGTTCTCTTAAATTGTTTGAACGATTAGAATGTCAAGATTATGCGCGATTTGATTGGCGCTTAGATGCAAAAGGAAATCCTAAGCTTTTAGAAGTAAATCCTAATCCCGGATGGTGTTGGGATGGTCATCTAGCAAAGATGTGTAATTTTGCAAATATTGCCTATAAGGAGATGTTAAATAAAATTCTAGAATCGGCAATAAAAAGAATTGGATTAATATAATAATAATTTTAATAGTAAATTCCTATATTAAAATGACGGCTTTAGAAATTGAAAATGGTAAAAAGCATCCAGAGAATATTGAGAGAATAACTTCATATATCCACCATCTTGAGAAAAAAATAAAGGAATATGAAACCAATGTAAATTTATTAAGAAATAGTATAAGAAATGTGGAATTTGAAGTAAAAAGTTTACGATCAGAAATTGAACGATTGAGTGAACTTCCCTTAATATCAGGATATATAGTTGATATTTTAGATGAAATTAATGACCGCGCAATTGTAGATAGTCCACCTAACTCTAGTTTTGTAGTTAGAATAAGTAATAGATTGAAAAAAGAGAAAATTGTACCAGGATTACATGTAGCCTTAAATCAACGAAATTATGCTGTAATGGAAATATTACCTTCCAATTTTAGCCCATTTGTGAAAGGTATGGAAATTATTGATTGCCCTAATGATATTTCATATGACGATATAGGAGGTTTAGAATATCAAATTCAAGAAGTTAAAGAGGTAATAGAATTACCATTAAAAAAACCAGAATTATTCAAAAAGATTGGGATAGAACCGCCTAAAGGTGTTCTTTTTTATGGTTCACCTGGAACGGGGAAAACTTTATTAGCTAAAGCTGTTGCCCATGAAGCAAATGCAACATTTATTAAAGTGATTGCACCAGAATTAGTTCAAAAATTCATAGGTGAAGGGTCTCAATATGTAAGAGAAATTTTTAGTTTAGCGAGACAGAAAGCTCCTACTATTCTATTTATAGATGAATTAGATGCAATTGGAGCTATTAGAGTGCAGGATGATACTTCAGGTGATAGAGAAGTAAATCGAACATTAATGCAATTATTAAGTGAGTTAGACGGATTTGATCAGAGAGGCGACATAAAATTTATTGGTGCAACAAATAGATCAGATATATTGGATCCAGCTTTATTAAGACCTGGTCGAATTGACCGGTTAATTGAATTTCCCATTCCTAATGAAAAAGCAAGAATAGCAATCTT
>JBHLKB010000394.1:0-2967 GCA_048887205.1 Candidatus Hodarchaeota archaeon | reverse complement strand
TCTGTTGTTGAAGAACAACTTGCTGGTGATCGATTTGTAGAAATTGGAGAAAATACTTACATAGGAACAAATCCAGGAATCAGTTCTCATGCTGTAGAAGGGATTTTTGGAAATATTTCATTTGCTAAAGTAAAAATTGGAAATAATGTTACTGCAGCGGGATTTAATTGCTTTGCTCCAGGTATGGACACTGGAAATAACTCTTGGTGGTTACCTATGACAGGAGCAACAAAATATAATATTTTGAAAGGAAATAATTATTATTTTGGAGCACCTCTCAGGAAGATCTTCAAAAGAAAGGTAATGGATTTTCTACAAATCACAGAGGAAGATTTGAAAAAATCAGAAGATTTAGCTAAAAAATTGGAATTAGAGAAACAGAGAAGGAAAAAAAACAAGGAGCTTTATCAAGATGAATAAAAATTTGAAAGAAAACAAAGTTGATTCAGTTGAAGTTGATTATACAATTGATTTTGTAACGACAAGCGCAATAAGTAGAATTGGCTATAAATTTCTTGCTTTGTATATTCCTATCCTTTGGATTTCTGGATACATGGCTATTGCGGTCTTCTTCGATATATCAACAACATATATACCATGGTATATAAACATGTTTTTACTTCCTGTTTGGTTCTTTGTTTTATATTTTATCTTTGTATTTGGTATTGCGATTTTTACAAAAGCATTCCTTCTGATAATGAATATGATCCATAAACCAAAAGAAGGTGTTTTTAAAGCCGAAGAAGGCGATCGAGATTTTGAATTTTGGAGAGTGAGAGTGGAATTAAAGAAACTAGTTTTTTGGTTTATGAATAATGGACCATTAACTTGGATTGTTATGTGGGGCTTTAGATGGATGGGGATTAAAGTTGATTTCTCAAGCCACATGCAAGATGCTTGGGCAGATGGTGGATTTATAATATTTGGTCGGAATGTTACTGTGGGCCAAGGAGCAGTTGTCATGAGCTCTATGGTTGTTGGGAAATATTTAATAATCAAAAAAGTTATTATAGGAGACTATACTGTCGTAGGTGGGCTATCAAATATCTCTCCAGGTACAATAATGGGTAAGGAATCTGTGAGCGGTGCATTTTCTTCAACAATTCCAAACCAAATTTTAGAACCAGGTTGGATCTATTTAGGTCCTCAATCCGCGAGGAAATATAAACCAAATAAGTATGCAGAACAAAGACGTGATCTTATATATGAGAAATATGTAGATGATGAGATAAAATATGAGGTTCAGCAAGAAGTAAATATAGATGAAGATAAGAAAAAGTTGTTGAATAATAATAGTGAGGATTGAGAATCATGTCTGTACCTTCAAGTCTAAAAGTTGGACCAAATACGACTCTGACCTTAGTTAAAAAGAGATATCTAATTTTATATATTTTTCTTATTTGGATAAGTATTTTTGCGATTCAGTTTGAATTCTGGTGGTTTTGGCATTTTTATTTTATTGAAAAATACATTCATTTTTACTTCTTCTTACCTCTTGTAATTTTTATAATGTACCTAACATCTATACTAGTATCTTTAATTTTTGCTAAAGTTTTTCTGGTAATCGTCAATCTTATTCATAAACCCCGAGAAGGAGTCTTTTTTAGGCATCCCTCTGATAGAGATTATAGATATTGGAGTCTAAGAAGTACTATAAAAAAATGGCCAATATGGATATCCCATAAATTTCCTTTCCCCTTTATGGATAATATTTGTTCGAAAATGTTTGGTGTGAAAACCAAATATTCGAATTCTTTGTTTGAAGGATGGGTTGATACAGAATTCATTAAATTTGGCAAGAATATAGTAGTTGGACAAGGGACAGTTGTGCAATCAGCAATTATAGTTGGGAATTTATTTATCATTAAAAAAACCATTATTGAGGATAACGTAGTAATTGGTTCCCAAAGTGTTGTTATGCCTGGAACGCATATAAGAAAGAATTGTATTTTAGGAGGGCATTCTATGACTACAGTAGGTCAAGAATTAGAACAAGATTGGGTGTATTTAGGTGCTCCAGCAAAGAAGTTCAAAAAAAATGTATTTTTTGAGGATGGGTTAGAAGAAATAATTAAGAAACAGGGAGAAATGAAAGTAGAATCACAAGAAAAATTTGATGAGTTATATACAATACGTAGGGATAAAGAAACTAAAATTGATTAATGCAACTCTATTTTTTTATAAAAATTAAAAATTATAATTGTTTGAAGGTTTCAACTTATTTTTTTTAATTTTATAGTTTTTTGATAAAATTTTCCAAATTTAAAAGACGAATAAAAAACAATTTTTTTTAAAAAAAAAAAGAAGGATTTAGACATGTATTAAAATCTCAATTGTTTCCGATATTTGTAGATAATAACTAAAACACCTAAGAAAGCTATTATAGAAGCAATTAAGAGGGGATAACCGCTTATAATCTCTCCGTCAGAAGGTCCCTCAGAATACAGATATTCAATTGAAATTTGCTTTTGGGTAACTCCATACATATTTTTTACTTCCATTGTAATGGGATAGATACCTGATGCAACTGGTCCCAAATCCCAATCTAATTGATCAGTAGGTAGTGTCCAATCTGTCCATGTTGAGCCATTTAAGATGCGGAATAAATAATCTGCATCAGTCACACCATCGTTATTATTATCAGCATCAGTTATTGTTATATTTAATTTAAAATCTGTTGAACTAACAGTTAATGTTCCTGATTCTGTAGTAAAGCTGAAGTCTGGGGGGAGCTGTGCTGGTTTTGAATATAATGTCATATTAAACATATTAGAGACTAAATATCCTTCTAATTTAGTAAGAATTCCATTTTCTGTGAAATTTACCAGAAGATAGGCGTTATTATAAGTAGTATTCCATAACCGAATTGAATACCTATTAACAAAATTGACATTATTCTCAAAAGTTATATTTACTAGTGAAAACATTGACTTTATAAAGTAGGAAAAATTGTTCAGAAAATCTCCA
>JBHLKB010000393.1:0-2999 GCA_048887205.1 Candidatus Hodarchaeota archaeon | reverse complement strand
ATAAATCTTTCTGTAAATCAAGCTTCAAAACAAGCAATAGAAAAAATTGAAGCCGCAGGAGGAAAAGTAACCCTTCTTGCACAGATAGAATAATTTCTATTTATTAGAATCTTTTATTAAAATTATTTTAATCTAAGAATTTATTTATTAAACTTACCAACCCAGGTAAAATGAAAATAAATTCAATTGTATTTCCTATTAAATGGACAGTTGTAAAAGGAAATCCATAAATGTAGGAAATAATAAAAAAATCAAAGCTAGTAGAAACTAAAAAAGCTCCTATTAACGTGCTAATCAAATCATAGACAAAAGTAATTATTGCTCCTATAGAACCAAGTATTATCATTATCCGAAATAAATACAAGTCTCCTTTTGGTTTGAAATATTTTTTTTTACTAAAGAAATCTTTTATCACACCGCCAGTCAATCCAGTTAAGGAATAATGAGCAATTTGATAAATAAATAATATCAATGGTGAAGTTCCATATGGATTAAAAAATATAAAAATTAAAGAACTCAAAAGACCTATAACCAACCCATCTCTTTTGCCTAAAGTAAACCCGCCCAAAAAAATCATTAAGGTAAATAGTTCAACATTTGGAATAGATGCAAGTGCATATCCTAAAACTACTGCTAATGCAGAAAAAGAGCTAACTAAGGCAATTCGAAAAGTTCTTTTCTGTAGCCATGTGGAACCGTTGTAAATTTCCTTCTTATCAGATTCTATGCTTTTCTGAATAATTTTATGACCCGGTTAAGTTTCCTAATATAAAAATAATTCTTTTCCTTAAAAACTTATTGTAAAAAGTTAAATATCATAGAAAATAATAAAAAGTAATAGGTAATTTATCCTACTTGAATCTTCATTGTGAAACAAATGAATAACAAAAAAATTGGAATTTTATTTTTTATTCTATTATTATTCGCTACTTTATTATTTGGAAGTAATATTTATCCAGTTAATGCAAATAGTACAACAGCGGAATCATATTCTCAAGATATTGATCTGAATGGGATCTATATTTATAACGTATCTGATTTCGGTGGTATCTCAAGTTGGTATAATTTTACTCCATATCCAGCAGATTCTTTTGAAGGAAATTTTGAAATTAATCCATTAGGGCAGATTAGAATCAACTTTACTGGATTTTATAATAAAGATTCTAACGATTGGGGAAATATCTTTATGAATCCTATTCCCTGGTTGAACATCGAAGTACTTGAAAACGAACTAGGCATTTTAAAAACAAATTTTACTCTTGCAAATCGATCTAATAGTGAAATAGCTTATAATTTACTTTTAGGTTTTAATCAATTTCAACCAGGCTTTCTAATTCCCATAGATAACATGACTTATATTAAACAAGTAGCTCAAGAACAAGTAACAGACTTTTTCTCTGGAATACTTAAAACTGAAGAATCCTATCATTTCATTTATATAAGTTATGAACAATCAGGTGGGAGCCAGAGAACGTATCTTAAATATGATAAGTGGACAGGCTTATTGGTCTCTGCTAAAACTAGTGTAGGAAATTATAGACTAAAAATCAACTCCATTAATTTTACAATGAGTGAAAATCAAGCATATAATTATATTGTGGATGATTTTGGTGGAATTTCCAGTTGGTATAATTTTACTCCATACCCAGCAGATTCTTTTGAGGGTAAATTTAAAACAAATCCTTATGGTTTAATATCAGTTAACTTTACTGGATTATTTAACAAAGATCCGAATGATTGGGGAAATATATTCAAAAATCCTATTCCATGGTTAGATATTCAGGTATTTGAGAATATTTCAGATATTTTAATATCGAATTTCACCCTTTTTAACAGATCAAACAGTGAGGTTTCCTATAATTTAATACTTGGTTATAATAATTTTCAACCAGGATTTCGCATAACTACTATGAACAATATTACTGGAATCAAGCAATTAGCCTTTCATGAAGCCACAGGATTTGTTTCTGGGAATGTTGAAATTCAAGAGTCAGAATTAACTTTAAAAATCCTCTTCAATCAAATTGGTGGTGCTCAAAAGACTTACTTAATTTATGAAAAACAAACTGGATTACTATTATGGGCAAAAACATCAATTGGTAACTATCTCCTTGAGATTAGAATACAAAATTATCAACCATGGGAGCGTATTTTACCAACACAACCTCAAGATAACTTGTTATTAGAGCTTTTTCCGTATCTTCTTATTATTTCTATAAGCGGCGTATTAGTGCTTACATCTTTAATGGCTTCGAGACTAAGTCCTAAATATAAAAAAATTAATAAATTTGTTCTTATAGCAATTCTAGGCATTGCTAGTTTCAGTTCATTATTTATTTTTATATCTAATCTATCCGTTAGTATTTTTAATGAACCCAAACAAGAAGTTTACAATATTACTTTAATAGTGGATTATGGAAATGGCACCATAATAACAGTGGAAGATATAAACTTGATTAATTATAAAACAACTGCTTTTGATGCGTTAAATAATAGTTGTGATGTTGTTTATAATGACTATGGCGAAATGGGATATCTTGTAGAAGCTGTGAATGGAACTAGCGGAAATTGGTTATTTTATGTAAATGATGAATATATAGTAGCTGCCGCAAATTTTTACTATCTTAGTGATGGAGATATTGTAAGATGGATATTAAGCTAATTAATTGCTATTTTTTTTGATTTAACTTAGCTTTTTTTCTCAGAAGCTTGTACTTTTTTAAGAATGGGTTCCATTTCTTTAAAGGATTTCCGAATTTTATGAAAATAATAACCCAATTTATATGCTTTCTTGCAATTAGTAAATAGCATGAAGTTATTATCAGCATCTCCAACAATAATGATTGTGTATCCCTTAACTCCTCTAATCACAATTTCTCTTAATTCACCTTGACCAAGTCCAGTACTTATTTTTTCTCCCAGGGATATTAAGGTTGCGGGACTTGCGCTATATACATCTGCAACTATATCTGCAGTTTCAGAACTAGCGATTCTTAATC
>JBHLKB010000392.1:0-3022 GCA_048887205.1 Candidatus Hodarchaeota archaeon | reverse complement strand
TCTGTTATTTTTTTCCAAACTGTCTCAAACAATTATATGAATCCTAAACTACATATTCAAAATGGTACAAATATACTTATTGAGCTAAAAAAGGATTCAGGAAAGGATGTTTTCGTAATAGTGACTGATTATTACCTTTTACTATTAAGTTTAGAATTATTCGGAAAATTAACAAGTGAAGAAATTGAGATGTATTATAGCCTTAATTATCTAAACAAAATCAGCTGTTCTAAAAATGACAATAGTCAAGAAATACCTTTATATTGGGTTATTTAAAAATTTCAATATCACCAGGAAATATAAACTCCTTTGTTTTTTTTAAAATTTGATATTTATTTCCTTCTATTTTAACTATTTGAGGTAATTTACCGGTCTTACCTACTTTATTTTCCCTAGAAATAAAGGCGCCAATAACTCCTTCAATATCGTCTATAGCATCTAAACCAATTTTTATAGATTTTTCAATATCATTTCCTTTAACCAAATTACATATCTTTGTAGCAGCAGCATCTGCCAAAGCGGCATTTTCTGCAAAAATTGTTACAGCATCAGCTTGTCCTAAACTAATAGCATGCCCCACTGTCGCTGAACTTGTTCCAATTCCTATAGGACAATCTTTTTTTTTTATTAAAAAACCTAAGTTTAGGTTTAATAGATTTCTCCCTGCATATAATGCTACAGAAATTGATTTTTCTGAATCAATTGCAATTTCTCCTCCATTTTCTACTAAGGCAACTTTACAATTTATAAATTCAGATTTTTTACCTTTCATGCTGGCGAGCATCAAATCTGCTAATGCTCCTGCCACAGCAGCCATAGGACCTACTTCACATTTTTCTGTTGCATCTGACATAATGTTAATCACTTGAAAATTGGTTTTTACCTTAATTGGAGAAAAAGAAGTCAGAAAATGTTTATTATTAGCAATATACTTTTCTAGATTTTTGCGATGGAAATAAAATCTTTCTTTTGCTTTTGTAATTGCCAATTTAGAATCAGATATAATTGTAATATCAGATTCCTTCTCCAAAAAATGTGTTTTGTAAATTTTCAATTCAAATTTTAAGCTAGAGTAATTAAAATAATGGTTTTATAATGAATCTAATAACTAGACAAATATAAATAAATATACTTTCATTATTTATTTAAAAAATATATCTCTAAAAGATGAATCAAATCAATTATGAGGAAATTATCTCTCAGTTGAAATCTGACCTAAATGCGCAATGTGCAATTGCAAATAACTATGGAATTATACTAGCATCTTTAATAAAAGAATTTACGAAAGGAAAGGTCATTCCTGATGCAATTCTATCCTTAATTTCCAGTTCTAAAGAAATTGCTAATGAATTGAATCTAACTAAGATAAATTCTTTTGCATTAGAAGCAGAACATTATCATTATTTATTTACATATAGTAAAGAATTGATACTAATATCCAAATTAGACTTAAATGTAAATCTAGCGAAGTTTATGACAAACATAAGTGTTTTTCTAAAGAAATTAAGTGTAAGCATCTTAGAAGAGGAAATCAAAAAATTCTCTGTATTTGATTTTTCAAAAGAGATTTCTAAAATAGAAAAAAGCTTAGAAGGAGAGGAAGCAAGAAAGAACAAATATTCTATAATAAAAGAATTAGTTAAACATATTTCAAAATAATTTTTAAGGAAATCTTTTCATACCCATTATCTTTTGCGTTTTGATTTTTTTTGACTTTGTAATTCTTTAATCCGTTGATCTTTTATTTTTATTTGAATTTCTAATGTATCAAGTCTTTTATTCATTTTTTCATTTTCCACTCTTAAATCTTTTATTGTAATTTTCTGCGATTCAATTTTTTTTTTTTGATTATCGATTTTCTGTTGCATTGAAAAAGCTATCTTATTTTCAATAAGTTTTTCTTGTTCCTTTAATCTTTCATTAAATTCATTAATATCTATGGATTGTGTTTTTAATTGTTCTATTATTGATTTTTGTTTGTTTACCTTGTCCTGTAATTCCTTTACTAAAATATCCAGCGGTTGTTTTACTTCTAAATCTTCTGTATGAATAACAGTTGATCCAGTGCTCCTTCTTTTAATTTTCTCAAGTTCTTGTTGGAGCTGTGTCTTTTCCTTTCTTAAAAATCCCATTCTATTTTTTAAATCTCTTAATTCCTTTTCTTTTTCCTTTAATTCCAAAGATATTTTAGAGTCTATTAATTTTTGCTTTCTGCTATTATTGTTTTCTTCTTCATCTAGAATTAAAGATTCCAGTTCCATTATTCTATCTTCTAAATGTTCAATAGTATCAAGATATTCAAAATTTTTATTTTCTTTTTCATTAAGCTCTATCTCAAGCTCATTGATTCGAGCTTTTAAAATTTTTATTTCATTGTTTAATTCAGTAAAATTATCAGATAAATCGTTGTTCAATTTTTTAAAAATCTCCCAATTTAATATATAATTTAACTACATTATACTAATTCTTTTATTAAAATTTATTTCATTAAATTAACTAACTAAATCTTTTTTGTTAATATGGAATAAAAAGAATGGTGTTGTTTTTTTATGTTATTGATACCAAAAACCTATAAGCTATGTATAAGAAAGAATCGTTTACATTTTCACCTGTTTTAGCAGAAGTAAGAATATAATGAAAATTATTTAGATTTGCCACTTTTTTAATTTCTTCTTCACTTATAACAATTTCATCTTCCAAGTCAGATTTATTCCCTACAATTATAACATTAATTTTTTTTCCAATAAATCTGGTAATTTCATTATACCATTTTTGAATGGAATCTAAACTATCCTGTTTTGTTCTATCTATAACAATAAACGCTGCATTAGCCCCCTCATAAAATCTTTTTCTATAAGGGCTCATTTGTGTGATTTGACCTCCAATATCCCAAATAGCAAAATTTATTTTTGTATTTTTAGCTATCTCTATCGTTTTTTTTGAAATCTCTACACCAACCGTACTATGGTAACTCTCTTTAAACAGATTTTTTACAAAGCGAACTATTAAAGATGTTTTCCCA
>JBHLKB010000391.1:0-3025 GCA_048887205.1 Candidatus Hodarchaeota archaeon | reverse complement strand
AAGTAGGTCTAAATCCCTATTTAGTTTTATTTGCTAGTATAAGAGAATTAGTTAGTTGGGTTCATATGTCTGAACCTATAAGAGCTACTCAAAAAGCAAAAGAGCAGATTTTAATGACAATATCAAAAGCAAGACTCGTAGAACCATTACATGATATAGAGGTTGATGTATTACCATCTGCTTTAGTTATAGGGGGAGGTATAACAGGTTTGACCTCTTCACTAGCAATCGCTAAAAAAGGATTCAAGGTATTTCTTGTTGAACGGGATGAAAAAATTGGCGGATTTATCCGAAACTTACATAGCATCGATCCTGATGAAACTTCTCCAGAACAAATTTTAACTCCAATGATTCAAGCTATAAGAACCAATCCAAATATAGAAGTCTTTACATCCTCTTTAGTTAAATCTGTAAAGGGTTCAATAGGGGATTTTAAAGTAAGCGTTGGTCAGGATGGAGTCTTGAAGGAAATTAATGTTGGCACCATCATTGTTGCTGTGGGTGGACAAGAATTTAAACCAAAAGGATTTTATAATTATGAAAAAAATAAAAATATTTTCACTAATTTAGAATTCGAGAATCTTATTCGAAATAATCACTTAAAAGATGGTGAAAAAATAGCATTTATTCAATGTGTAGGTTCTCGTGAAGAAGAAGGAAGGACTTATTGTTCATTGACTTGTTGTGGTGAATCAATAAAAAATGCATTAATCGTCAAAAAGTTATATCCAAATTCTCAAATTTTTATACTATATCGAGATATCAGAGTATCATATGAAGAAGAGATTGAATATAGAAAAGCTAGAGAAAGAGGAATTAATTTTATACAATATTTGGGAAAAGCCCAACCACTTTTAAAAAATAAGGGCGAAAGATTATCATTAAACGTTAAAGACTTTCTTACAAGAGTTAATTTTGATTTAGAGATTGATAAAATAGTGTTAGCAACCCCCTTGATAGCTTGGGAGGAAAATAAAAAATTATCTGAAATGTTAAAAGTTCCGTTAGATAGTCACGGATTCTTCTTTGAAGCTCATCCTAAACTAAGACCTGTTGATTTTGCTACGGATGGTATTTTTATTTGTGGAGCTGCTCAATGCCCTAAAAACATTAAAGAGTCAATAAGCCAATCTCTTGGAGCCGCATCTAGAGCTTTAATACCTTTAATGAACGCTAAAGCTTCAGTTGAGGGTGCAACATCAAGTTTACCTGAATTTAATAAAAAATTATGCACGGGGTGTGAAGTTTGTTTAACAGTTTGTCCTTATAATGCTATTCATAAGAACGATCAAGATGAAATTGAAATAAACCAAGTATTATGTAAAGGATGTGGAGTATGTGGAGCAACTTGTACTAACCAAGCTCTGGTGATAAAGCATTTTACAGACGAGCAAATTATATCTCAAATTAATTCTATTATTGAAAGAAAATTAATAGAATATTGAGTAAGAAATAAATAGTGATATAATTAGTGATTAAAAACTTAGAATGCTTTTTTCAAATCAATTTCTTTATTTTTTATTTTTCTATTTTTAATTTTTCGAAAAAATAAATAACAAAAGATTTATTATGAATTTACATAATTTGATAAACAATAAGAGAATTTATTGAAAATTAATTTTCAGCTGTTTGTTGAATTCAAATAAAAATGGATGAAATAGATAATAGTATTTTAGAAACACTAAAAAAAAATAGTAGAGTTTCTTTTAACGAAATATCTCATAGTATTGGTAAAACTGAAGCGACAGTAAGAAGAAGAGTTAAGAATTTAATTGAAAAAGGGATAATTCAAAAATTCACAATTGAGTTCAATTTGAATAATAAGCCGAAAACCTCTGCTACAATTAAAATTGTCCCAGATTTAAAAGATATAAAACGGATTATAAGGGAGTTAAGAGAAATTGTAGAAATCACGAATATATGGCGATTAAGTGGGGACTGCGGTCTCATATTAAAGGTTGAAATTGCTTCAATTGAGCAAATAAATCCTCTAATTGAAGAGAAAATTTCTCAAATTAAAGGGATAAAAATAGTAGAAACTTGCTTTATAACTGATATCATTAAATAATTTCAAATAGGAAAATCATTTTAATTTGTGTTTAAAATTCTAAAGATCGCAATTCGTTAATTTTTTTAAGATTTTTTTTCTATTTCATTAATTTATTCTTATTTTGTGATCGATTTGGGTAATTTTGTTCTATTTTGGTGACCATTCCCGATCATTTTTAACTATACCTTCAATGAGTAATTGATTTTTTTTCAAATCATGACATAATATTAACAAAATTGTTAACTCAACCTTACCATTTTATGAATTTTATATGTGTGAGTTAAAAATTATTGATCGTAATATGATAACATAAATGTCTGAAATTGAGATAATTTATAAATTTTGCATGTTTACCTTTACTTAGAGTTGTATTTGTATTGATTGAAAAAAAGACTGATATCGAATCAGCGGAACAAGCTTCGAAAAATTTCGAAAATATAAGGAAATCCTTAACTGGATTGCTCGAAATTTTAAATATCACTCTTTCTGATAATGGAAATGAATTTTATTTTAATTTCGCTTTAGATAATATTGATGGGCTGTATCAAAATTTTTTAGAATTAATTTTAAATGAGCAAGGATTACCAAAATTTCTTCATAAACTAAAACATTCTGATATTGAAGTTGGTATTCCTTATGGAGAAATACTCAAAGAAAAATTGAAGGATATAAAACAAAAATCAACTCATAAACTCTAATTATTCAAAGATCTTTTTATTATAATTCAAAAACATTTCCAGTGCTATAGATTGTATCTTCTAAGCCAAGGTTTATTTGGCCTCCAGAAGCAATTTCAACCGCATTATTAATCCCTTCTAATACACGATTCATCATAAATTCATAGGCTCTGAAGCAGTCTTCAAGCTGATTCATATTTTCCTCTGCAATACAATTAGATATAGCAGGAATTAATTCAGGGATAAAATCTTGACTTATCATTATCTCCTCAGCATCAATCATAGTTTCTTTTGCAAT
>JBHLKB010000390.1:0-3029 GCA_048887205.1 Candidatus Hodarchaeota archaeon | reverse complement strand
AGCTCCACAAGATGCCCAAATTGCACCAATAGCGGTTGTTGCGAGCATTGCAGTTGGTGTTTCTATCAAATTTGGAATATAAGATACAACTCTATCACCAACCTTTATTCCAATTTCTCTTAGAGATTTTACCAAGCGAGCTACAGTTTTATTTAACTCGGTATAGGTAATTTGTTTTGATACCTTAATTTCGCCCTGAAATATAAAAGCTAATTGATCATCTTTATACTTTAGAAGGTTTTCAGCAAAATTTAAGCTTGCTCCAGGAAACCATTTTGTACCAGGGAAAACATTTAGGTCCTCAACAACTTTATCGTATGTTTTGGAAGCTTTAATCCCTGAAAATTTCCACATTGCCTCCCAGAAATTAGCAATTTTTTCAACGGACCACCTGTATAAATCTTTTCCTCCTTTTAAGTTCTGTCCATATTCTTTATTCACAAACTCAATAAAACGGGTTGCTTCCGCGTTTTTAATCCATTTTTCAGATGGTTCCCAAAGTTTTTTTCTTACATCACTCATTATTTTCACAAATTATATTTATTAAATCATTTTCTAAAAACATTAGTGAATATTTGAATATAGTATGTACTTATGCTATCTCATAATAATCGATATAATAAGAATTAAATGATTAAAACAATATTATTGATTTGAAGCCCAGCTAAAGAACTAACTCTATTATTAGCTCCATAAATAGCAAGAGTTTTAGGATTCATTCATAAATATATATTGTTTATGAATTTTAGCTATATTTATTCGAGAAATATTCAGATTTTGAATAAGCAATAAAATACTAAATTATAGATTGGAAGATTCCTTTATCAATTAAGCTGAGAATAGTTTCAACGTCTTTAGATCTCCAAATATTATCAGGAATTAAATAGGTTACATAAAAATAATCCAAATTATGTAATTTTAGTAGTTCTAACGCTTGATGAACCATTAATTTTTCACTTCTGGTCAATTTTATTTCACTCTTAACTACTTTTAAAGGATATATAAAAGAAATTTGTAAATGCTTTTCAATCAAGTCTTTTATACCAGCAAAAGTTTTTACTGATCCTCCTTTAAACCTTTCAATTGATTTACCATAATAGACTAAAATATCTGCCATCAAATCTTTTACTGTTTCTAAAAAATATTGAGAGAATTTTTCTTTTGAAATGAAAATTAATCTGAAACTCTTAGAATCTGACATTAAAATCTTTAATTTTTTAAATTCCAATTTTATAGATTGAGAAGTTTCTTCTGTATCTGTTAAAGCAATTTCAAAATTCTCAATTGCCTGTAAGAATCCAGAAATAAGTGAACTATCGACTTTTTGACTTGGCAACTCCTGTTCATATAATATAAGCCCAGATTTAATGTCTGCAACGAGTATATAATTTAGATTTATTATATCACTGCATTTAGAAAGTATTTTCTTTTTATATTCTTCATACTTTATTTTTCTTTTCTTAATAACTCTACGCAGCGTAAAAACTGCAAGTCCTGAAAGAAATATAACTACAGCAGTAATTATAACTTCCATCAAAGGAAATGGCGGTCTAACCATAAAACTTTTAACTTGAATTCCTACATCAGTTTGATTGTTCCAATAAATGATTATGTTATGTGAACCTTCACGAGAATTTGTTGGGATAATATAAGAAAAATATGTTTCTCCAGATACTTCTTCTTTCTTTTCTATAGGATTATTGTAGCCAAAGCCTAATGGATTTATCAAATAAAATGTCAATGTACCTTCTACAATAGGAGCATTTACTGTAAATTCTAATTGTTGTCCTGGTTCCCATCCTAATTCTGGGAGATTTATATTAAAAATTATATTTGGTGATTTTGCTTTTATTTCCCACTCAGAATCATTTTCAATGGTATCATTAAGAATGAATATATTGCGATTAGCTGTATCAATTAATATCTCTGAAGAATTAGTAATATCTTGTTGATTTTTCAATATTTGGAAGCTATTCCAACTATTTGGGTATTTAAATTGAACTGTATGATTATAAGTAAATCTTCTTATTTCCGGAGTTAGTGTCCAATTAATTTCTAAACTCTGATCAATATCAATCTCTTTAAGATCTCTCCTAAATAATATTTGTCCTGTAGTGTTAAGAGTTTTAGTAAGCTTAATATGATAATAACATGAAAAATTTAATGAAAAATATGATGATAATCCTATTATATAATTATAGCTATATATAGGAATGTGAAGATTAGTATAGTTAGGTTTATAATTGATGTTTGAAAGCGATAGATTGCCAGTTCCAATTGTTCCTCTATCGGAAATATCATAAGTTTGTCCATCAATTTCAGCAGACATACCAATATTAGATGGGTAACAAGATGTATTTGCTTTCTGTTCTATTTTATAAAGAAAAGTAGAATTTATAATTCCAGGGCTCCAGGAATCATCAAATTCCGAGATATATAAATTTGGAATTAAAGGAACAGTATTCTGTGGATCATTATACATCCAATAATATCTTTTATATTGTGAAGAATCTGTAGGAATAAGAGAACCATTCATAACTAAAGAATAATTACCCTTATTGAGTGTAATTGGAGTAGGTGTAGAAAAATTTTGATAATACCAATCCTCATTAATACCTAAATTTAAAGTAATTTGTCTATAAATAGTATCATTTGAGTTATGTTCTATCTCATTATAACCATTTATTTGAAAAAAAATAGATTCTGTTGCGTTTAACGTTCTCCTCCCGTAAATATATATTCCATAGATTTTTGTAGAAGTAAAAAGTTCCAATTGTACTCCTAATGCAAGGTTTTTTAGACTCGGATTTTTTTTATAAATATATTTTTCAAAACCGGATGGTTGATCTTCAATAGTTTTTATTTCGCGTTCAAGTTTTATATCTGTAAAGTTTAAATGGATATCGGTTAAGTTCCAATCACCTTCAGGTAAATTTATATCCAGAGAGGAAACATCTTCATTTGTACCAAAATCTTCAGCAAATTCATCCATTTCAAAGAAAATAGGTGAAATTTCAATAAAATTGCCA
>JBHLKB010000389.1:0-3044 GCA_048887205.1 Candidatus Hodarchaeota archaeon | reverse complement strand
AATAACTTTAATCTATCAGCTTTAGAGAACATTAATTTTGATTTGAATATTTTAGATTCAAACTTTTTTTTTATTTGAACTTCTGTATTTGCCTCTATCACATACTTCATATTATTTTTGAAATTTTCAAAATCCTCTTGAACAAGAAATTCAAGCCCTTCTATCAATTTTAGATTTTGTTCGTTTATATTATCCATAAATAATTGCGTTAATTCATCAATACTTAGCTTTTTTAGTTCCTTATCCTCAATCTCTTTCATTTTCTAAAAAATTTCGGTTCTATATAGTGGGGTATATTTCTAGTAAATTTCTATAAATAATTTAATTTTGTTTTTCTTTTATTAACCTTTAAACATCCGTTTTTTAATACATTTACTTGAAGTTAAAGAGTTATGAACTCCTTGAATACTCTTCCTATATATACTATATAGAGATATATACATACTTTCTAAGAAAAAAGATTCTATTTTAATAAAATCATCATGAAATACTTATTTTACTCTTATCATGATTCACTTTTACTAAAAATTATATTAAAGTTTTGCCAATAACACTCTTATGTGGAGCTTTCCCTAAAAGATTGATTAAGGTTGGGACAATATCTGTGATCTTGCAATAAGGAATATGCTTATGTGGAATTTCTAAAGAACCCCCAATTATTAATGGAACAACCATACAGTTCCTTAAACCTCTATCATGGTCATAGATGCTTTTACTCTTTTGTTTTCCATGATGTATATTAAAGATGACTGTGCTATCATTGCTTAAAATTAAATCAAAACCCCTTGGGTTCTTGAAACTCCTTGGAATCATATCTAAATACATAGGGTAATCTAAATGGCTTGTAGCTTCTAACCATTCTTGAGTTGAGTGAAATTTATTATCTAATAATCGAGATGCAATATCATCATTTATATATCCAAAAATATCTTTACTATCATCTTCTAATACATATCGTGTTTTGTATTCCTGACCAATACCATGATATTCAATTCTTCCTTTTATTATTTCACCAGAACTTTTGATTTTTCTTTTAAGATATATTGTACCTTTATTGTATGTATTTCCATTATCTTGATAATACATTAAATGACTTCCGGTGATTTTAAATAATTCTTTTAATAGATTAATTCTTTTCGGTCCATAATTTTCTAAATCTTTTATAGTTGGGCGAGACCAACTATTTTTAGTCTTAGCATTATCTTTACCTTTAAAATTAAAGAATCCTACACCAGAATAATCGGCAAGATTCATATTTCCCCTTACATTTCTTACAGGGTGATAATGGGTTAAACCTTTTTTTCTAAAGAAATTGGATAAATTTCCAACTCTATCAGCTTTGTAATTTCCATGATCAGAAGTTATTGCAATAGCAGTCTCATCAAGATATCCCATTCTCTCTAAGTTGTCTATTAATACACCTATAACTTTGTCAATATGTAATAAATTCAATTTATATATTTTTGATTCAAAACCAAATTTATGCAATAAAAGATCAGAGCTTATAAACCATAGTAGAGAGCAAATAGGCGGTTCTGAATTTTCAAAAAATTTTTTTGGTTTTTTAAAAACCTCGATTAATTTTTGTGCTATAACTGAATTAGCTCTAATCATCCTCCGTTTTACACTAGGATAATACATTAAAAGGAGATAATATAGGGCAAGTCTAGTTTTCCTCTCAGGAAAAACGTAATTTGAACCTCTGTTAATAAACTGAACTATACTTACTGTGTTTCCATCTCCAGCCATTTCTAGAATTGTTTTACAATTATTACCAATTTCACTATTAAGATTATAGATTTGTAAATTTGTAGCACCATAGGTTCTTAAAATTGGTGGAGTAAAATCACGTCCCATCCAATTTATTAATGGAATTCCATGAGCTGGTTCCCTTTTATAATCTCCAGTATACGTTCCAGTTATTAGAGATACCTGGGCAGGATAGGTAATGGGAGGAAAATCGGTTATGCAATTCTTAGAATATATCCCATTTTCCAACAATTTTCCCATATTTGGGAGTAATCCTTTATTTAAGTAGTCAAAAAAGTGCTCAGATCTAACATCATCAATGATGCAAAGAATAATTCTATTAATCTTATTTATTAAATTTCACTGCTCCCTATTCTATTTATATATACCCATTCTTCGAAATAAATATATAATACTATAAAAAATTAACTGAGATTATATATATTTTTGTAGAAAAATCAGAAAAAATTTGAGAGATTAGTCAGAGTAGAAGCCCCCGACGGGAAATTCAGGATAGAACTCATCGTTCCATTCATTTGAACCCGCGACCTGCAGATTACAAGTCTGCTGCTATACCGCTAAGCTACGGAGGCAAAATATCTTTTTTATATATATATGAAAAATTTATAAATTTTTAATTTTGTGGTTTTATTCGCCTATATAAGGCAACACAAATAATTAAAAGTTTACATATCTTTTTGTTAATCAATTATTTTATTATTAATTTTATAGTTAATTAGACTTCTGTTTGAGTAAAATGCCATTTACGAAAGAAGAGGTTACCTCTCTAGCTTTTAAAATATATAAGGAAAATCAGAGTGTCGAGAAAAGTGTCTGGAGGCTCGCAGAATTATGCGTTACAATTAACAGAAACATCAAAAATGGATATGATATAAAACCATTGGAAACAGACAATTTAATACTTTTAATAAGAGAGGATGTTAATGGTCAATTGATTATTCCTTCTGAAGATGAAGTTAAAGAAGTTGCTGAAATTATTTATCATGAAAATCCTTCTAGAAGTCAACTTGACTGGTATATTGCAGAAAAGCAGCTCCTTTTAGAAGAAATACAGAAATTAATTGAAGATAATAGACAAACCTAGATTTTAACGAATAAAAATCTAGTAGATCCTCCTTTTTTTATATATTAAAGAAGGAATAGTGGGTATTATAATAAGTATTCTAATAATTATTTATATTAGACATTAAAATATTATTTTTATTGGTTTGAAAATTGCCAAGTCCAAAAAAGAAAAAACCAGATGATAAGGCTCAGAAATCACTTTTTTCTTT
>JBHLKB010000388.1:0-3045 GCA_048887205.1 Candidatus Hodarchaeota archaeon | reverse complement strand
AGTAGGTATGCTATTAGGAAAAAGTTTGATACAAACTAATTCTAGTATTAATAGAGTTTTAGTAGCAAGTGGTTATCGGAATTCTGATTTAATCAATTATAAAAATCCAAATTCTAGATTTATGATTAGTCTAGCTGCTAGTGGAGCAGCAGCTGTAATAAAAGGCGATTATAAGATCAATGAAATCTTAGGAATTTCTACTATTTCAGATGGAAGGTTTGCTGACGATGTTTATGTTCCTGCTGGTGGAACTATTCAACCAATATCAAAGGAAGCAATTGATAATGACTTGATTTATTTAGATGTTCCTGATCCAGAAGGTTTAAAACAACGGCTTGATAAACTATCGATGGATGCTTTTGTCAAAGTAATTGATGATGCCCTCACGCAATCTGGATATACAAGGGAAGATATTGACTACCTAGCATTATTACATATGAAAAGAAGTGCTTTTGAATACGTTGCAAAAGCTGTTGGAGTAGATCCATATAAACAGACAACATACTTTGAAGAAATAGGTCATAACGGTCAAAATGATGGAATTATATCTTTAGAATGTGGTTTAAAAGATGGAAAAATTAAATCAGGCGACATAATTGTTATTACTGCTGCTGGTATCGGGTGGGCGTGGAATGCTGGAGTAATCAAATGGGGATAAAAAAAAATTAATTTTAAGAAAATTTTATTTTTCTTTCCAAAAAGATAAAGTAAGATCGTTAAATTCCTTAGGATGATCAAAGATTACTAAATGTCCTGCTTCTGGAACTATTATTAATTTTGATTGAGGTAACCATTCATGAATCATTTCACTGGCCCATACAGGGGTGGTGATATCTTTTTTTCCGACAAGAACTAACACTGGAATATTTAAATTCTTTAAATTTTCACAAATATTAAATCCTGCTGAAGCAGCTGTTGCTTGTAAACAATCCTTTTTTGTCATATGATCAGTAACAAGACTAGCAACGTATTGGGCAATTTCATCATCATAAGGAGTTAACCCTCTAATACTAATTCCTAAAGCAAATTTTTCTAATTTACTACTATTAATTCGACCTAAAACATCTGTTATCGCTTCTTGGCTAATAAAACAAAAACTGTCTGCCACTACCATTTTTTTTACATGAGAGGGATTTTCGAGACCATATACAAGGGCAATCATACCTCCTAAGGAATGCCCTACTAAATAGAGCTCATTTGTCCAATTTATATGCTTTAATAATGCAAACATATCATCTACATAATTACGAATTGTGAATCGCTTTTTTGGTTTTGTTGATCTTCCATGACCACGAAGATCAAACCTAAGAATATTAAATTCAGACCCAAACTCGTGTAATTGATATTTCCAAGTGTCACTATTTAAAAAAAGACCATGAATTAAAACCATTTTAGGACCAGTACTATTTCCACTAATCTCATAATAAATTTCAATATTACTTTGAAGTGAAAAGTTCGGCAAAACCTACCCAACTACTTTTATTTAATTAATATAGTCAATTTATAATTACTTTAAAAATCTCATTTTTTTTTAAGATCGGTCGTCTTAATAAGACTTAATAAATCTTTTAGTAATATTTATATAATCAAATAGTACAATAATAAATTAATTAGTAATCTAATTAAGAAAATTAACCAAGGGTTAAAGATGAAAAAATCAAAGGTAATTATAACTGTTTTTATACTATTTAGTATAAGCTTAGCGTTCACACCATCTGCTGTTCCTCAAGTGGGCACCTATACGTTCCACGGTGCTCCTGGAAATGTAAAAATCCTAAAAGTACGAACAGTAAATAATCAGAGTCTCGAAGATTTATTTGGTGCGGGCTGGGTTAGTGTTATTGAGATGTTCGGTCCAGGAGCAGCTGTCGTAGGAGCAATGAGTCAATCTCTTGTAACCGCAGTAAATATGAGTTATCTTTATTCTGGTTATGATGCCGCTTTATATAATACTAGTAATTGGGATTGGACAACTGGTGCTTTTAGTGCTACTCCAGATTCTGTTGGTGATATTGTTGTAAGTTTGTATGATCCTACAATTATTACTTTTCTTGTAAATTTTATCTGGGGGACGAATGTTACTGTTCAGAATGCAGCTGCACTTATGGCACAGTTACCAACTTCTGTGGAACAATACTTAGGAGCGATTGTTTGGGAGCCTGGTTGGCAAAATGTAGGCAATACTGTAGTTCATAGTGCAACTGCAGGTGAATGGGCTTTTATGGCAATGTTTCAATATTTAGAAGATTGTACAGAAATTTGGACTTATGATACCACCTACGGAGCTTGGATAGGTTATAAGATATTAGATAATGAAACTAATACGATTTATGAGTTTTCAATAGAATTAGCCATCCCTCCTATTCCTGGGTATGAACTTCCAATATTATTAGGCGTTTCTATGAGTATTATGGTAATGTTAATCTACGTGGTAATGAAAAAGAAAAGATAGCTTTAAAACCAAAATAATTAAAATTTTTTTTTCTAATTTCTAATTTATTCATTTACAAGATTTACTAACCTTACTAAGTATTCGAAAAATTAAAAAGTAAGTTTCTTAAATATTTTTTAAGAAAAAGAAATTATTTTTAAAAAAATATTAATAGTGAGTCAATTTGTGGTTAACTCCTTGGGCATCAATGAGAATGGATAAAGCACAGCGTTGGTGGAGTTATGAATGGAACTTTTTTGAATCAGTACGTTCCCAAATGTGTTTACCAAATAAAGTTATTATCAAGGATGACACTCTAAGAGAAGGAGAAGAAACACCTGGGGCTTATTTTACAATTGACCAAAAGGTAGAGATTGCTAAATCATTAGAAGAGTTGGGAATCCAAGAAATCGAAGTAGGATATGCTGCGGGAATTAAAGAACATGCTGAAACATTTAAAGCACTTAAAAAAGAGGGCATTAAAATGAAATTATCCTCACATGCAAGGATGTATGTTGAAGATATAAAAAAAGAGGTTGATGATATTTTAGATGCTGAGGCAGATCATATAAATTTTTTACTTGTTCCAAATCTTGCTTTGAAAACCAGAAATG
>JBHLKB010000387.1:0-3046 GCA_048887205.1 Candidatus Hodarchaeota archaeon | reverse complement strand
GGTGAGTTAATAGTAGAAATATTTAATATTGAAGACCAAGTTAAAAGAAGAACAGTATTAAAGAGAAAATTATTAATTCCCTCTCTAGTTATTGGAAGCACTCTAATTATTTACACTTCTTTCTTCATATTTCCCCTTTTTTTTAATAATGTTGGTTTTTACTGGATATACTTTTCAATGGCAATTTGTTTAATATTAAATTCAGTTTTATTAACTTTAGAGGAATATAAAATTTTTGAAACTAGAAAAAGTTATAAATTTCTTTTTTATTTCTCATATTATTCCCTTTCTGTTTATCTCTCGCATTATATTTTCTTCTTTTTCTTTCCAGGTCAATTAAATGTATATTATCTCTGCATTGCCATTTTGGGAACTACTATTCTTTATGGTTTATTATTAAGATTTTTATATCAAAAATTAGGCCCAAAATTTTCTCTAAAAATTCAAATTGGCAGACTCGCAGCATCACTTGCAAGAATGAAAAAAAATAAGCTTAAAGAAATTTAATAGGTAAAATTTAAACTTGACATATGAAAGAAAGAATTGATGTTTTATTAGTAAAAAGAAAAATGGTTGATAGCCGAACTAAAGCACAATGGTTAATAAAAAGTGGTTATGTATTAGTCGATAAAAAGCAAATCATGAAACCCAGTAAGAGAATAGAAAATACGCTTGAAATTGAAGTAACAAGAAATTTTCCTTATGTTGGTCGTGGGGGACTAAAATTAGAATCAGCACTAAAGAATTTCTCAATTTCTGTTAAAGGAAAGATTTGCGTGGATATTGGAGCTTCTGTAGGAGGATTTACAGATTGTTTAATAAAACATGGAGCTTTGAGAGTATATGCAATTGATACAGCAACCAATTTACTCCACCCTTCACTATTACGTGAGAAAATGAAAGAAAAGGTTATTCCATTATTAGGAATAGATGCTCGTAATTTAAGCCCTATCGAAGAAAAAGTTGACATTTGTACTATAGATGTAACCTTTAGCTCATTAAAGGCAATTTTACCAAGTGTAAGAAGAATCTTAAAAAAAGATGGTGATATTATAGGTTTAGTAAAACCTGTTTTTGAAACAGAATTTTATACGATAAGAAGATTAGATATTGGACAAGATCCAAACAAACTTTTTCAAATTCTTAATGATCTAATACAATGGATTACAGATAATCAATTTTATCTATATGGGATCATTAAATCACATACATTAGATAAAGAACGATCTAAAGAATTTTTACTTCATTTACGATTGAAACAGAATGGCCTAAAACTTGATTTTAAAAAGCTAATTATGAATTTTATAGAATGAAAATTAGACAAATTTAAGAAAAAATAGATGGAATTATTAGAGTGGATTAATATAAGAAATTAAGTGATTATTATCTACCATCATTATTTTCTTCGTTTATTAAGTATTATTCTCTTCTACGTTTCTTAAGTATAATTCCCCTAACTATTCTATTTGTAATACAGAGGCCTACTATTACGCCTAAACTTGTTAGGACTATTACAGCTCCCAATTCCCCCAATCCTGCGGTTGCTAATCCTGCTATTGGTTCACCTATCTCAAATTCGTCGCTCATAACGTAGAAGGACTGATTATAATAATTTGAAATTTTTATCTGATATAGTTGAGAAGGCTCTAAATCCTCGGGTATGTTCCACCAAAAATTGGGGGTGACCGGTGACCATTCATCTAATCCATTCTCGCCCAAATATAAACCTGCTTCATAGAGTGTAATATTTACTGATAAAATATCACTCGATACACTATAAACGATCGTAACGTCATCACCTGCATTCCATAAAGTTGAGCTATCAGGAGTGGTAATAGTAATGAAACTTGGACTTGAAAGTTTGGGAGAATTCATTATGTTATCATCAGAAGTCTCATTGAATATTTCAAAAACAAATAGTGAAAATCCAGTAATAGCTATAATTATCAAGATTACGATTTTTAATCTCGAATTTATCTTTATCTTCATTTTATCAAATTTTGTTAATTTTCATTATCTTTTAAAGTTTTAGCAATTAATAAGTGTTTCTATCTAAATTAAGAATTGTCAAGCTTTAATTTGTCCTTTATTTTCTATGATTCTATTTTTCAGGGTAATTTCTAAACACCTTCCCCCATTCTGTTTGAAAAAATTTCCTGATTCTTCGTTTCCCAATAGTGGGGTACCATAACATATCATGATAAATCATAGAAGCATAAGTCGGTCCTAGAAAGAAAAGTTCATTTCTAAATAAAGGATATAAAAATTGTAAAGGTCCTTTACGTACCATTTGATCTCCCCAAATAACTAGACTGCGTTTAACCTTAAAATTCCAATTGATTTGAGATACATCTTCCCCAATAATTTCAATTTGGTCGAAATCTCCACATCCCAAACTTTCATCGTGAGCTAATCTTATCGCAGGTAGTTTTAAAGGTTCAAATCCCATCATTTTCGCAACAACCGTATCAACAGCAACTTGATCATACCCAGCAAGAATAAGATTTTTAATACGAGGGATCATCGTTCTTGGCCCAGCTCCATCACCACAAACAGTACCATCAACAATCGATAATATCTGGGGGTGAATTTGGTTCTGGATGATTAATAGATCTACCAGAACTTCAGACATATATTGATGTGAGAAATGTCTTCTTTTCGTTAAAAGACCTCCAAAGGCGTTTTTCATAGCGCATGTTATTCCACCGTGTTTCATTTCTTCTGAGGATTTCTTTAATGAACCACCTATAGCTCCAGTATGACCATGAGTTTTCATGGTGGGGAGGTGTAGTATTGGTTTCCCAACATAAAACTTAGGGATTTTAAAACCCTCAGGAAAAATTTTTGAATCTAATGCGAATAATTTTTTATTTTTTAATTTAAGAAATTTTGGTCTCAAAGATTCATAAGAAACAAATGGTATCCTGGTTAGGGGTACGAACCAAGCACAATACTTCTTAATTATTGGATTCCATTTATTTCCTTTTAAACCTTTTTCTATGTTTGTAACAACTGTCCTGTTTTCAGCAGTAAATATTTTTTTTGA
>JBHLKB010000386.1:0-3050 GCA_048887205.1 Candidatus Hodarchaeota archaeon | reverse complement strand
TAAAGGATGATATGGGAAAGGATATCACAGTGAATCTAATGGTATGGGATATAGCAGGACAACCACAATTTTATATGTTACATCGACCTTATTTCAATGGTGCTGACGGAATGATGTTAGTTTATGATATAACGCGTTCTAGTTCATTCTCAAATATAAATAATTGGTTTAACACTTCAATAAAATATGGACTTTCAGGAATCCCACGGATTTTGATAGGTAATAAAATAGATCTGAAAGATGAAAGAAAAATCATATTACCTATGGCTGAACATTTAAGTGAAAAAATAGATGCACCTTTTTTTGAAACCTCCGCAATAACAGGAGAAAATGTGTCAACTATCTTCAAAAAAATCGCGGAACTTACCTTACGCGCGAAATTAGAAGAATAATAAGAACATTTTTTCATATTCTAATTTAGTATCTTCATTGATAAAATCCTTTTTTAACTCATAAAAATCATGGGATTTAAATATTTAATATTGTATATTCTAATAACAACTTTGATCACTATTTACCTCTTTTATACAGGGAGCATAGAGAGAAGATATTTTTCCATTGATTTCATCTACTTCCTTTATAATACCACTTCTCATTAATTCTCTCTAAATTAATTATTAAACTCTTAAAAAATATAGAGAATTCTAATGCAATTAGAGTTTATTTATCCAAAAAAAGATTTTTTCTTTAACCTCCTCTTTGATATCACCTGTAACAGATTTTAAGCCATTCAATTTTTTTACAAATTGCGCAATTTCATAAAGAATTCTATGGCCACCTTTAAAAATGAATATATCTTCCTTAATATTATCTAGGATTTCGATTAATGACTCAGGGTCTCCAATTTCATCGATTTCATCTTTTAAAGTATTGAGTTCATCTATGATGGATTTTTTTTTGTCTGTTGCAGAGGTGTTTCGCTCGACTTCTTCATTTTCAGCTTCTCGAGAGTGAAATGAAATATCTGATCTCTGTATTAAAGATCTAATTAAATCAAGTTCAGTTTCTAAAATTTTTTGATTTTCAATTACATTATTTAACTGTGGTAAGAGAGATTTTATATCCAATGTAGCTTTGCTTAACTCATCCATTTTATCAGTTAATATGTTTACTTTTAAATTCGTTTGACCCATTTTAGTAATAATATCAAGTCCAAACTTCTCAAGTATTGATGCGAATTTTTCAATTTTCTCACTAGCATCTTTAATAAAGTCTAAAATGTCTTTATTTGTTAAGTTATCAGGATCAGACAAGAAATTTCCTCTCTTCAGATTTGGAATATAAAAATTTTAATTGTTTAAAAATAAGAACTTTTACAAAATTTATTTTTTATCAAAATTTATTATTTAATTAATATAATGCTCTAATAAAAAACTTCTTAAGTGGAAAACTTGATCCAGTACTTAAATATTCTTACAAAAGACGGTAAATCTTTATTATTCAGGAATTACGGAACTTCCGAGGTAGATAGGGATTTATTAGCAGGATTTTTAAGTGCTTTTTCAGGATTCATGAAGGAGATTAGTCAGAGCGATATTAAGAGTACGCAAACTGAGGATTTCAAGTATTATTATACGATAATCGATACAATAATCATTGTAGTTTGTACTGATTTAGAAGATGATGATGTTACAATAAATTCGAAAATATTGAGTATAAAAACCAAATTTATTAATGAATATGGTAAAGTTCTTGAGAATGGCAAGTGGGGGGGAAATCGCAGTATTTTTAGTGAATTTGAAAAAGAATTAGACAATATTATTTTAGGAGCTATTAAAGTATCGATTATAGGTTTTGGTGGTGTTGGGAAGACTACCTTAACTAAATTAATCTGTGGGAAAGATGTAGATCTTGAATATGTTCCAACTATTACTGCTGATATTGCCTCCTATGAAGGGGATGAGTTTGAAAGATCCATAACTTTATGGGATTTTGCAGGACAAGCTCAATTTAGATCATTATGGAAAAGTCTTCTACAAGGAACTGATATTACGCTACTTGTTACGGATTCAACATTTGAAAATATAAATAATTCAAAAGAAATAATTCATGATATATTAGATAAATTTTATCAAGATAAATTAGTATTAGGTATTGCAAATAAACAAGACTTACCAAATCGGCTAACACCAGAATTTTGTGAAAGAATTCTATCTAGTGAAACTCGTGTTATTAAAACTCACGGAATGATTGCTATTGAACCAATGTATCGAGAAAAAATCTTAGCAATTTTAAAAGAAGCAATAAAAAAAATCTCTTAAATTTTTAAAATATGATAACTAAATTTTATTCTATATAAGGTGTGCAATCTGTTTGATATTGAAATTGAAGATATTAAAATAGAACAGTTAGAAGAAGGAACGAAAATCCTTAAATTACCAGAATTAACAGAGGAAGAAAAACACATTATAGATCCAATTGTAGCTCCTACATCAGGTTTGAGAATACAACTTCTTGATATTGGAAAAGAGGGTGTTAAAGAAAAATATATCTTAACCAATAGAAAACTCTTCCTATTTCTTCGAATTTTCAAGGCTATAAGCCAAAAGTTTAAAGAAATGAAAAATAATCAAAATTTAAACATTTTAATAGTTACTGATGACCGACCAAGCAAAGAAATTCTACTCAAATATTGTTCTCAAATTTTTGCATATGATGGATATGATATCTATTATCAAATAGATGAAGAGGGTAAATCAAGAGTTTCTTCACCTTATGGTGCGGCATCTGTAACATTATTTGATGATATAAAGCTTATTATTGTTCTAACAGCAAGTCATAATGATTTATCTTGGAATGGTATTAAAGTTTATATTGAATACCCTATACCTTTATCAGGTGATTTATTCAAAGATATCTCAAAAAAAGCGTTAGAATTTAAAGAAATCTCCCTTAAATCCGCAAAGCCAATTTTAATTGATGCGGAGAAAAAAAATAATGAGTATATTAAAGAGTTATTATCAAATATTTTAGAAATTAAAAGTTTAAAAGGAAAAAATATTGTAATTTGGCCATATTTAGGAAAAGCAAGGGGTATTGTTAACTTATTT
>JBHLKB010000385.1:0-3055 GCA_048887205.1 Candidatus Hodarchaeota archaeon | reverse complement strand
GTAATGGGAATTATAAACTCAGGACAAAATATCACTATCGATAAACCATCTTGTTTTGGAGAATGCGTTAAATTGGAGAACAGAGTTAAAATTAAAGATTTAACCTCGATAGGTCATCAAGTCACAATTGGAGAAGATACTGTAATTGAGAAGAGTGTTATATGGGATGAAATTAAAATTGGTGCAGGTTGTATAATAACAGAAAGTATTATATGTAATAATTGCGAAATTGGAGATAATGTAGTTTTAGAGAGGGCAATTGTAGCACCTAATTGTAGAATTAGTAGTAATTCACAAGTTAGAGATAGAACTTTAGAGTTGGGACAAGAAATTTAACTAAATCTGATTTCGAATCCCATAATTAAAAAATATTCTAAATATAAATGACTATTAATTAATAGAAAATGAATAATTTTTATATTTAGAACAATAATAAAATAAATTATAATGAGTCCATATTGTACAAATTGTGGTTCTGAAATAGAGGAATCATGGAGAGTATGTCCAAATTGTGGAAAAGAACTAAAAGAAGAAGAAATTCAACAAATCCCTCCACAACCACCTACGCCTCCACAACCACCTATACCTCCACAACCACAAAAATATCAACAAGCATATAGTACAGTAAGTGATAACAATTATGGAATAGCAGCATTGATTCTCGGGTTAATAGGGCTTGGTGTTCCCATTTTAGGGATGATAGCAATAATTGTAGGTGGAATTGGTATAAGAAGAGATTATGTTAATACAATGGCAACAATAGGTTTGGTTTTAGGTATAATCGATATGATATTGTTGTTTGTATTTTTATTTCTATTCTTTCCATTGTTTTTTTTTGATTTCATTTGGTATTGATAATAAGACAGTTAAACAAAAGAATATTGAAGAATAAAACTTCAATAAAATTTTTTTTTTAGTTATGAGATTACCAAAATATTCAATTGGTATTGGGGACAGATTTGGTTGTCAAGCAGAAGCTCAATTACAAGCTCTAATAAGAGCTCAAGAGAGTGGTACTAAGGTTGCTGTGGTTTGGAATAAATCCCACCGAGAGCATTTGATTACTAATACCAGCCCTCTAGACGTTTTAAAGAAAGCTCAAAATGCAGTAGAGAAATTAAAATGGAAAGGTATATTTTATATTGATGCTGATCATATTGGAATCTCCAATGTTGAGTTATATATTGATTCATGTAATTATTTCACTCTCGATATTGCTGAATTTATAGGAGAAAGGGCTCCCAATAATGAAATAGATAAATTTATTGAGAAATATAAAAAATATATAGGAAAAATATACATTCCAAATATTAAAGAGCCATTAAGTATCACTGAAAAACAGCTTAGGTTTATCGCTGAGGAATACCTATTGGCAATAAAAGAAGCAGGAAAAATCTATCGGAGAATTGAGGAAAAAAAAGGTAGAGACACTTTTATAATTGAAATCTCAATGGATGAATCAAATAAAACTCAACCCCCAATAGAAATGTTTTTTATACTTGCAGGGATTGCTGATGAAAAAATCCCTATTCAAACGATTGCGCCTAAATTTTATGGAGAATTTAATAAGGGAGTTGATTTTAAGGGAGATATTAGGCGGTTTTCAAAGGAATTTGAGACATTTCTAGCTATTATCCAATTTACAAAAAGAGAATTTTCTTTACCTGATACTTTAAAACTAAGTATTCATTCTGGAAGTGATAAATTCTCTATTTACGAAGCCATCAATAAAGCTATAAAAAAATTTAATACAGGAGTCCATTTGAAGACATCTGGAACTACTTGGTTAGAAGAAGTAACTGGTTTAGCCATGGCAGGTGGGGAAGGTCTTGAAATTGCTAAAGAAATCTATATTAAAGCTTATAATCGATTTGATGAATTGTGTGCACCATATAATATGGTAATAGACATTAATAGAAAAAAATTACCCTCCCCAGAAATAATAAAAAACTGGACTAATGACCAATACGTAAGAGCCTTACAGCATGATTTATCAAGCAAGGATTATAATCCAAATTTTCGACAACTCCTCCATATAGGTTATAAAATTGCTGCCGAAATGGGCTCACGCTATATTAATGTTCTAAAAAAGTATAACGAAATTATTGCCCCAAATGTCACTGAAAATATATATAGAAAGCACATTAAGAAATTATTTCTATAATCTCTTTTCCTTTAATAAAATTGGGACAATAATAATAATTAGTTTTATGTAGATACTTTTGTGGAAATATTTTATATCTTTTTTTAAAAAATTGATTTAAATTTGCGATTAAAATAAATTAATGTATTTTTTTTCAATATTGTCTATTACATCATTTAATAAGCTAAGTGAAAAAATATTATCAGATACATAGGTATTTTCTAGAATGTAATCTAAAATGCCATTTGCAATTTTCCTATCATTTTCAGTATATTTTTCCATTTTAGATTCAAATAAAATTTTAAATTCCTCTTTCAACCATTCCAATTCATTTCTTAAGATTTCTTCTAAAAGTTCATGATATTTACCATTAACTTTCATTAAAATAGCTCATCCCATTAAATAATTTGTAAACTTCCTTTTTCTTTATGATAAATGAATTGCAAGAGCTATTTATAATTTTTATAGACCGGTTTTTGTGCAATTTAAATTTAGGAAAAACCTAAAATTCTTGCAGCAATTCCAATAACAATAAGGAGTACTACGATAAACCTAAAAAGGTTATTAGATATAAAAGAGGATAATTTATTCCTTAAAGAAATTAGGATGATAAAGATATCACATAAGTTTTTATTTCCTGCAAATATTAAATATCATCATAATTATAATGGTTTTTTAATGTTCAAGGTGATATTGTATTTCTAATCTTAAAGAAAAGTTGGGAAACATTCGAGAAAAATACAGAACTATAAAAGAAATTAATAGAAATTTAATTTCCACATTTTTGATAGCTTTGATAACTTTATTCACTGGATTGTTAATAACTTATATTATTTTTCATTTAATACATGTAGATACGATTTTGGGTCTATTACAAATAAACTTTACTGAGGAGCAGTATATTGCAATTGC
>JBHLKB010000384.1:0-3064 GCA_048887205.1 Candidatus Hodarchaeota archaeon | reverse complement strand
CAAATGGATCCAATTTTGTAGGTAAGACTTCCATAATAGCAAAAGTTCTTTGATTTAAAGCAACTCTCATTCCTGGATTTAATTTTTCATTCTTTACCTTTCTACTACTATTAACAACAAAACTAGGACCAGTTGAACTTTTAACAATTGCTCTTCCCTTTTCATCCAAAAAATCTACTATTGTTGCAGATACTAATGGAGGTTCTCTTAATCTGTCAATTTCATTTCGTAGACTATGTAATTCCTGTTCTAATCTTAATCGCTCCGCGTCAAGTAATTGCTTTTCTGTTTCTAAGTTTCGGAGACGTTTCTCTAAATGTCTAGTATAAGTTATAAGATATTCGCCATCTTTACTTTCTTTTTTATCCTTCTTATCTTTAGTAGTAGTCAAATATTGTGTACCCCTTCTTTTCTCACTGTAATATGTATTTATTAAGAAAAATATTTAATTTAATAATAGACTTTTAATCATTTAAATGTAAGTTTATTTCTATACTACTACTTAAATATGTCGAATTTTAAAAAATTTATAGATTATAATTTATAATGCCAACAAATCGTAAATTATAAGAGTTTTTAAACAAATTTTATACATAAAAATCGTTTATTTCGATTATTCACAATCGAGTTAATTTTATGCCAAAACCGCAATATAATGAAATTGATAAAGAATGTCCATTATGTGGGAGTATTATATGGGGAAAGGGTCAGAGAGTTTTATTAGAAGGAATTAAAATGACGGTATGCCATAATTGTGCTCAAGATGGCATAAGAATCCAAAAACCACATAAGATTACGCCAAGTAAAAAAATTTATGCCCAAGATAAGACCAGTTCCACAATTCGCCAAAAATCAAAAGACATTATTGTTGATGATTTAGAAATAATTCCTGATTATGCTATAAAAATCAGAAATACGAGGAATTCGCTTAGACTCAATCAAGATCAATTTGCTCAGAAGTTGAACGAAAAACCGTCCTTAATTAGACGAATTGAATCTGGAAAGGTCGAACCAACAATTAAATTGGCTAAAAAAATAGAAGATGTATACAAAATAAAGATATTAAAAAAAATAGATGAAATTGAATCTAATATTCAAGATAGTAAATACATGAAGAAATCAGATGGAACTTCTCTTGGTGATATTGCTTTTATTAAAAAGAAGAAATAAAATCATAAATCTTCAGGAAATTAGATCAAAAATTTTCTCTTTTCTGTAAATTTAGATAATGTCAATTTTCAAATTTGGCTCTTAATCAATTGAAATTTTAGTGTTTTCGATGAATGCAATAGTATTCTTTAAAAAGTTAATTATTAATTGATTATCCTGGGCTTCAAGGGGGCTTCCACATTCAGGGCATCTAAAATTAAGCTCAAATGCCTCATCAAAATTATATTTTATGTTTGTTTCTTGACAATTTTTACAAACAAAGAAATAATTATTTTCCTCAAATTGTAGTCTTTCTCTTAACTTATTATCAATCAATTTTTTCTTTTCAAGAAGAATTTCTTCGATCAAATCAAATTCATGCCACCAATAATAGATAAACCATCCAGTTGATTTATCTCTTATACGCCTAAACTGAGCTAACTTCTCAGAATATAATCTATAAAGCGTTTTCCTTACCGTATTTAATTTTAAGATTTCAGAATCATCTGGTTCAAAATCAATATTTTTACCCCTAATAGTCTCTTTTATATTTTCTGTAATGTCTTCATCAGTAATATCTTTTGTTTCGGAATTTAAGAGTTCCAAACCAACATAAATTGCAATATCGCCACCAATTATGTATAAAAAAGATCGTAAGAAAGGATTCAATTCTTTAATCTAACTTAGCCTCATTCACTAATTGATTTTAACTTGATAAATTATTATCTTTTATGAAAATTAAATTTTTTTGAAAATTTACTAAAAAAAAATTCAATTGCAATTGTTAAACGACAATACTATATTGTTTTTCTATAATTTCTCCATCTACATCAAAAGTCCGAAATAGTTTACCTTTCCTTATTGCCATTATTCTTAACAATTTTGAATTTGTGATATTTTTAGAAATTTCGATGTCAGTTATTTTATAGTTATTAAAAATTGTGATTGCTTTCCAGCTCTTAGGGATTTCAGATATAAAATCAGATAATGCAGCTCCTATAGTAAATTTAAGATTTCTCTCTGTATTACTAATATATCCAGTACAAAATTGAATCCTCTTACTTACATTGTCTTCCTCTATCGGTTTTTTTGAAGGTTGAGGAATATTTTTTTTTGTTGTCACTTTACATGTAGGATTTATGTTAAATGATAACAGAAGATAACTATTTTCACGAAATTTTTCAAGACCTTTTAACAAATTATCTCTATTTGTATTATCAACAATTTCTGCTGTGTAATTTTTTGTTTGGCCCGTTGATTGCTTGAGATCCCAATTAAATCCCAAAATTTTTATTACTTCACTAATATCTGCTCCAGCGATTAATCGCCCTTTAATCTCAAAATTTTTATTTGGATCCGAAATTCCATGTGTAACTATCTCAAGAATCAAATCTTCATATTCATGGCTCCCTTTAAGCGTAAATTTCGCTTTTGTTTGAGAAATTTTCATTGCTGGCCCTATGAAATCACCCTTAGAATATCGGTAAAAATGTCGATGAACATCTTTATGATTATTTGCAGGATCATCTAAAATTGGAGTTTCAATAATTTTTGAAAGGAAATGCATTTTTTATATCGATTTAGTTTTTTTTGAATATAATATAAGTTCTATTTATTAAATATCAAAAGATTATAATTATAAATTTTATTCATTAATAAAATTAAAAAAAAATAAAACATAACTAAAAATACAGATTAAAAAAAATTACAGTTATTTAATATGGCAGGTGTTCCTTCTTTATCATTATGGGTTTTTGCATGGATTTTTCTCATAATAGGATTAACTTCATTAACAATTTTGATAATATACACTAAATATGGTAGAGAAGTATCAGTCCGACTCTCAATAATTAGTATAGTAATTGCTTCAGTATTTTTAGGATTTGCATTTCATTTTTTTTTTCTCATATGGGGA
>JBHLKB010000383.1:0-3082 GCA_048887205.1 Candidatus Hodarchaeota archaeon | reverse complement strand
TAAAAAAATCATTTTTTAATAGTAATAATCATGAAAAAAGTTTTAACAATAGCAGGTTCAGATTCAGGTGGGGGTGCAGGGATTCAAGCGGATTTAAAAACATTTTCTGCGCTCGGAATATTTGGAATGAGTGCGATTACAGCACTGACAGCTCAAAATACCGTAGGAGTTCAAGGGATTTTTGAAGTTGATCCTGAATTTGTAGCCAAACAAATCGATTCAGTAATGAGCGATATAGGGGCTGATGCTTGGAAAACAGGTATGCTTTCAAATGCAGAAATAATACAAGTAGTGGCTGATCGAGCATCTCATTATAATGTTGAACTCCTTATAGTCGATCCTGTAATGGTAGCAAAAAGTGGTGATCCATTATTAAAGGCTGAGGCAAACTCTACTCTTATCTCAAAACTCGTCCCATTGGCTCATATAATAACGCCAAATCTTCACGAAGCTCATATTTTAACAGGGATAAAAATAAATAATATAAATGAGGTTCAAGAATCCGCGGTTAAAATATTTGAGATGGGTGCTAAGAATGTGGTTATAAAAGGAGGTCATTTACAAGATATTAAGGAATCAATAGACATTCTTTATGATGGGAAAAAATTTATAGAATTTCGCTCTCCTCGCATTAATACAAATAACACACATGGAACAGGATGTACATTTGCCTCGGCTATTGCAGCTGAGTTAGTCAAGGGAAATGATATAAAAAAGGCAGTGCATATCGCTAAAGCATATTTAACAAATGCGATCCAAAGAGCAGATGATCTTTATATAGGTAAAGGTCATGGTCCTACAGATCATTCACTGGGGAGTGAAATAAAAGCTAATCTTGATATTGTTAAAGTGAGAGAAATTTAGATTTTATTGTTCTTAATCAATTTAATAATTAGCTCGAGTTTCCTTATTATATCAATAGAATTTTTACCAAATAATCTCATCATTGGTTCTTTCCCGATTGCTCCTTTATCCCAGATTATGTCGGGTATTTTCCCTTTTTTTTTTACACTCTCATTTATCAACCATTGCATTGTTAAATATTCTTTCTCTTTTACGTTTTCTGGTTGTTCTTCTCTAATGATTTCTTGTAGCTCTAATTTTGAATTTTATTTAATTAATTCAATTAATTTGGGTATATATTTTAAATTAATAACAAAATTAATAGAATTATCAAATTTTTTAGCAGTAAGAATTAGTCTAGCAGTATGATCAGATACTCCAAATTTAATTTCACCTGAAGCCTTCGGGAAACCATTGATTATTGTAATACGACCCTCAATTCCAGCGACTTCGCTTTTATTTTTTGCATTAGAAAGGGACCCAGAGATATTCATTCTCACTTCTGGTATTAATTTGCTAAAATATTTGTCTTTAGATATAACCCGATATACTTCCCTAATTTGATTAATTATATTTTGTTTTTCTTCTGAAATTTGCGTCATCATATTTCTTAAGATTATAATAGTTATAGGTTAAAGAACATTAAAATTATTTACCTTCTTTAATCCTATCAAAAGCCCAATTTGCTTTATCCTTAAGTCCAAGTTTTTCGTATGCTTTACCTAAAAACAAAAATCCGTCTGGGTAATCGAATCTAATTTTAACTAATTTAAATAGAAAGTTAATTGCCAAGTCAAAACGCCCTTTTAGATAATTTGCTTTTCCAAGTAAAAAAAGAACATTTAAGTTATTATCATCAATAGCACTTTCGTTATATAAATCTAAGAGTTTATCAATAGCTTCATTATATTTGTTTTCCTCTATTAACTCTTCAATAGATTCAATAAATTTAAGGAATACTATTTTATTTGCGACTTCCTCCATTTTTTTCATTGATTCTGTTTGTAATTCCTTATCTAAAGCTATCTGTTTCTCTTTTTCTTTTTCTTCTATATAATCTTTAAATTGATCAATTAAACTTTGAGAATAAGGGTCATTGCATAATGGACAATTTTGCGAATGTAATAGCCATTCAGCTAGGCAATATTTATGTACAGGATGTCCATTACCACACTTATAATGTGAATCAGTACTCTCATCAATATTCAAATGACAAACTATACAGGAGGGCATATTGTTCAGTCTTAGTTTTTATAAAGTTTCGAATACTCATCGTGTAATATTAATAAATTAAAGAAACTAGATACTTTTAACTATATTGTTTTCTATGCAACGATTTAATAAATGTTAAAAATACTAGTTTTATTATATGGATAAGAACACTTTTAATGCTAATAAAGCTCAATAAGGGTAGAAAAACTCATGTCAATAAATAGAAAAAGACTCTTTACCGAATTATTCAACCAATTTTTAGAAGTCAATAAAGATGTAGAGGCGGTGATCGTAAGTGATCAACAAGGTTTAGTTATCGCTGGTGAAAAAAGAAGTGATGTGGATATGGAAATTGTATCGGTTTTAACTTCTATCATACATCCTATTGTCGAAAGAATTCGTGATGAATTTATGTTCAAAAAATTTGGCACTGCAAGCTTTGATACAGAATTCTATAGACTCTTGTTTATTTCTCTAGATGAAAACAGAACTCTTAGTGTTGTATTAAATAATTTAGCCTCTATTGATAAAGCATCTCCATATTCCTATCTTCTTGCCGAAAAATCTGTCCAAATTCTTAACTTGGAAGAAGGTGACAGTATACAGTTAACAATTCCTAATTTCGAATATGAAACAGATGAAACTGCCTATACTGAAAGAGTAAAAAATCAAATTTATCAAATGAGATTAGAGGAAGGAGGAGTGTACAGGTTCAAATTTGTTATTATTGGAGATCACGAAGTAGGAAAGACTAGTCTTGTCAGACGATTTGTAGAAAATAAATTTTCACATGATTATCGTGCGACTATAGGATTGAATATTCTTTCCCATTCCATTGAATTTTTTGGAAATAAGATTATTTACTCCCTCTGGGACATTGGTGCTCAATCATTTTTTGCACGTTTTCGCCAAACCTATTATTTGGGGGCTCAAGCGGGATTTATTGTATTTGATCTTACGGATAGAAATTCCTTTAACCATATATTGAAATGGTATGAGGAACTTGAAAATTTTATCAAACAAAGAC
>JBHLKB010000382.1:0-3094 GCA_048887205.1 Candidatus Hodarchaeota archaeon | reverse complement strand
AATATATTTTGTATTGGCTATAATTTATTACTATTAGATTGGTTTTTATTAACTTTATATGTTATTGGTGCAATTGGCTTATATGTTCAAGCAATAGATGAAGAAAAGATATTAATTGAATATTTTGGAGATGAATATAAAGATTATATGAAAAAAACGGGAAGATTTTTTGTAAAAATTCGTTAATAATCTAATAATCAAAAAACCTTTTCTAATTTTTTATATTTGCCTTCTCATTATATAATCTTAGTTATTGTTTTGTTTTAAAGAAAAAAGGGATATAAAAGTGAAAATTATTGTTTTAAACGGTAGTCCTAAAGGGAATGAAAGTGCTACAATGCAGTATATCTTGTATATTCAGAAGAAATATCCTCAACATGAGCTCAAGATCTTAAATATAGCTCAACAAATTAAAAAGATTGAAGAAGATGATATGAAATTTCAAGAGATTATCGAAGATGTGAAGAATTCTGATGGAGTTATTTGGGGTTTCCCTTTATATGTCATGCTTGTTTCATCTCAATACAAAAGATTTATTGAATTAATTGCCGAAAGAAGTGTAACAGAGGTGTTTAAAAATAAGTATACGGCTGTTTTAGCGACATCAATACATTTCTTTGACCATACTGCGGTAAATTATATGAATGCGATTTGCGATGATTTGGAGATGAAATACGTAGGATTTTACTCTGCTGAGATGTTTGATTTAATGAGAAGGGAAAATAGAAAACAGTTACTCTTATTTGCTGAGGATTTTTTTTACTCTATAGAAAATAATTTACCCACATCCAGACAAAATCTTCCATTAAAATATCATAATTTTATATATACCCCTAATTTGAATATAAAAAACGAAGAAAAAATAGAGATTGAAAATAAAAAAATTCTACTGATTACTGATTCCACAGATGAAAATACCAATTTGGGTAAAATGATCAAGAGAGTAAGAAATTGTTTTACCAGTGAGATTAAAGTAATAAATATATATGATCTTGATATTAAAGGAGGATGCTTAGGGTGTAATCAGTGTGGATATGATAATACCTGTGTATACAAAGAAAAAGATGGATTTACAGAGTTTTGGAACTCTTTACAATCATTTGATGTTTTAATTTTCGCTGGAACCATAAAAGATAGATATTTATCATCAACATGGAAGTTAGTGTTTGATAGAAGTTTTTTCAATGGTCATATACCCACTTTAAGGGGAAAACAAGTTGGTTTTATTATTAGTGGGCCATTAGGTCAAATCTCTAATTTAAAACAGATATTTCAGGCCTTCATTGAGCAACAAGGGAGCAATCTTGTTGACATAATTACTGATGAATATCAGGATTCCAGCAAAGTAGATTCTTTACTACTTAATCTTGCAAAAAAAATAGTACGATTTTCCAAATCTGGTTATATTAAGCCCCATACATTTCTTACTATTGGGGGAATTAAAATCTTCAGGGATGCTGTCTATGGAAGGATGAGGTTTATTTTTCAAGCGGATCATAGGTTTTATGAAAAACATGGTTATTACGATTTTCCTCAGAATGATGAGCGTGCAAAAAAGATGAATGAGACTTATATCCCTTTAACCCAAAATGAAAAGTTCAGGAAAACTTTCTATTCAATGATCAAAACAGAAATGATTAAACCTCTAAAAAGTGTTGTAGCAAATCCAAATAAGTAATTATCTATTTTTAATTTTATGGACTTAAAAAAAAATAATTTTAAGGAGCTTAAGGATCCAGAAGAAATAAACAATTTTTTAATAAAATTAAGTGAAAATCCCAGCAACGAGGATCTAAAATTTTTAAAATATTTTATTGATAATTTGGATGCTCTTATTTTTGAAAAAATTAAATTAAATTTAGTATTTTTGTTAGGCGAAATTGGAAAATCAACATCATTAGAAGATACATACCTAACTTTTTTGTTAGAGACCTACTACACTTCAGATAGATGGATCAGAAATGAAATAATTCAGGCAATTGAAAAAATTTCTACAAGAACAGAGATAACTGAAAATGTCATAGAACTAATTGGATATGCTGTAAACGATGACTATTCTCCGATTAGAGTTAATGCTATTAAGACCTTATTTGGTTTAAGAAAATTTCCACTTTTTGTAAGGAGAAATGTATTTGAGGCATTAAATTCAAAGGATTCTGAATTAGAAGAATTTTGCGTAAAGATTTTTGAGAAATTTCTTCCTGATTTTAACCAATTGTTTAATTCTTTAAATTATTCAGAAAACTATAAAATTTTGAAATCAAAAGCAATAATGGCTATATTAATGGTTTATTTTAAATCTCCACTTAATATAGAATCGTTTCGCGAATTGATTTCAGCCTCAGATTGGGAAGATGATTATAAACAAATCTACCTTAAAGAAATTGATACTTATGAGAAAATTTTATTAAGAAGGTTATAAAAAATGATATTTATTGATATTTTTCGATGATATCATCTAATTTTTCATTAGACAATAATATTTCATTATAAATTTTTATTAGTAGCTTAATAATTTCTCGGGGATTACCCTTTGTTTGATTAAAAATGTATTTCAAAACGCCTTCATTTAAGGGAAAATAAGAATTTGAAAAATCTCTGAAATAATCAAAATAGTTTATACTTCCAAAAAAGAATTCTAAATTTTTTTTATAAAATCTTGATAGATCTTCTTCAATAAAGTTTGGTAAAATAATTGGTTCCTTTAATACTCGTAAAAGATTACCATTTTTATATTCAAATTCTCTCATGATTTCTTTATAAAACTCTTCGGATTTTAGGGTAATGATAATTTTCAATCCATCTATCTTATTTAACTGAACTATTTTATCAAGTATTTTTTCGGCAGTTTTTTTTTCTGGTGACTCTTTGCTCCCATAAAGCCAACTTCTATCAAAAACTTCCTCTGTTTCTTCTTCTATGGTTTTAGGTTTCATCATGTTAATTATTTTTTCGAAATCATCAATAAATAATACACTATTTACCATTGAATTCTCTACTAATACTTTCAGCATTGTGTAGGAATTGTTTTTTTCTCTCAAGTCATGCATTAAATTCAATCTTGAAAGCTCTCTTATGTCCAACACTTCTCCTA
>JBHLKB010000381.1:0-3094 GCA_048887205.1 Candidatus Hodarchaeota archaeon | reverse complement strand
GATAAAGTAAATAGTCTATATTATTAAAATTAAATTATTATGACAAATCAAGTCTTTAGTATTAAAAACTGAATTCTTTTTAAAAATTTGAAATCCATTAAATAGATATATTATTAGGTGAACTATTTAAAATTTGAAATCTGCGAATGATCTTTCTTTTAAAATTTAATTTGTAGAGTTGCTATCTGTATTGCACTATTTAATTGACTTTTTATCGATTTCAGTTTTGATGAATTCAATGTTTTTTTGAAGTGTCTCTGCGATAGGATCATGGCTCATTCCAAGATTATCTAAAACTTGAAAAGCATTTTCAAATAGTTCTAAAGCTTCGGGAAATTGAGAACGTTTATAATACATACCAGGTATATTAAAAAACTTAAAAGAAATTGATTGAATCGCTGCGATTAGAACCCAAATTAGCATAAGCATAGTTAAAATCCATTCAAATAATGGAAACTGAGCAAATAGATATATTACCATTAAAATTCCTAATAAAAATCCAAAAAAAGCTAAAACTCTTTTAAAATCTGGCCCCCTATACAATTTAGATTTAGGACCTTGGTACATTAATACACTATACAGTACAATATAAACTGATGATCCTGCAAAACTAACAGCTGCGACTATACTATGAAATATCCGAAAAGCATCAATAATTGTTTCATCAGGGATTATACCCACTAAAGCGATACCTACGTTAGTAACGATAGCAATTCCTGTAGCAAGTCTTCTAACTACTTCCTTTATATTTATTAATTCTCTTTCTAAATAAATGTAAAAAGGGATCAACAGTGAGCCAGTAACTACAAAACCAATACTAAATAAAGATTTTGCTCTCCCATACCCCAAGTTACTTATCATCTGTACCAATGGATTATAACCAGGAGTAAGAAATGCTGTTAAAGGTAATACAATAATAAGAAATATTGCTCCAAATAATCCAAAATAAGCTTCCATTCTCCTTCCTTTATGTCTAACCATTATCAAACCTCTTTTTGATTACCAATCCAATCTGAATGTTTTAAAATTATAGATTTTCTTAATGTAATAATAGATAAAAAAATTTTCCTTCGGCTTTAATAAAAAATTATAAAAAATATCTTGAGTCATTTGTTTAGAACTCTAACATAACGACCTATAAAAGATAATATTCTTTTAGAAAAACGTTTTCATAGAATTTTATATTTAAATAAACAAACGACGAAAATACTATTGACTAAATTAAACAAATGTTTTTAAAATAATTTAAGGTGATTCATTAATTGGATGAATTAAAAAAAGCAATATTTGAAGGAGATCCAGAATTAGCTGAAGAATTAGCTAAAAGTATTTTGGAATCTGGAATTAATAGTGTGCAAGCGATCAAAGATGCTGTAATTCCAGGAATCCTTGAAGCAGGAGAACTTTGGAAACAAGGTCTATACTTTCTTCCAGACGTAATTTTGAGCGCAGAGGCCTTTAAATCTGCAATGGCAGTCCTTGAAAAAGAACAAACTGGTACTGGAAGAGAAAAAGTGGGAAAGTTTCTCATTTGTTCGGTTGAGGGAGATATTCACGACCTTGGCAAGAATATTGTAAGTACAATGCTCAAGGCATCAGGATTCGAGATTCATGATATAGGTGTAGATGTCCCCATTTCAACGTTCATTGAGAAGGTGAAGGAGGTTCGACCAGACATCGTTGGATTAGGTGCTTATATGAGTACGACTGCTGCAACCATCAAAGATTACATACAAGCTCTTGAGAGCGAAGGTTTAAGGAGTGGTTTAAAAGTGATGGTTGGAGGAGTCAGGATAAGCGAGCAATACATGAAACAAGTTGGCGCAGACGAATGGGGAAGAGATGGAGTTCATGCGGCTGAAAAAGCATTAAAACTTATGGGGGTTGAGAGCTGAGTATGTCGCCCACTATAGGAGAAGCATTGAAGGGATTACTATATACGAAGGGGTTGAAATTCATCAAACTTACTCCTGGAAGTAGGGCTATAGCTTCTATGTTTGGTAAACCAGACTATGTCCCATCACTTGCTGCCCAGATGCATGTTCATTCAATGTCCGTAGCTAAGGCCGATCCAGAGAGGTTTATCTACACGGATGGCCGATATTGCACTGGTGTACAGATATCCGTGCAGAAATGGTACGGTTTCGAACAACCTGCGTTATTTCCTCCAGGAAATTATATTTACGAAGTTGAGGCATTAGGGGGGAAGGTCCGAAAAAGTGGAAATCATATGCCCTCCCTAGATCAAACGGATCCATTGATTAAAAATCCAGAGGATATTGAAAATATCAAACTTCCGATTGAGAGAGACTCATATAGCATTCCATATGTTATAGATTCCTATAAAGCAATTGAAGAATTTACAGGATCTAAAGGACCTGGTTACGTCACGGCGCCTTTTAGCTTCATCTGTGGTATACATTCATATGTCAGAGTGATACGAAATATTAGGAAGAATCCAGAGTTTATCCACAAACTTCAAACATGGAGTATTGATGAGGTTTTATTACCTTTCATGGAGCTTCTCAAAAAAGAAACAGGAATTAAAACTTACACCGCTCCTGATGCATGGGCAGCAGTACCGAATACTAATAAGATGATACTTGAGAAATTTGTCTTTCCATATTATAAATACTTTGCTGAACAAGCTAAGAAGAAAAAACTAAAAGTAATTTCCGCAGGTGGTGGAGATTATTGCGAAGAAAATCCAGATCGATTTGATCCTGAGTTCATGAAATGGTGCTGGTACAATTTTGGAATGTCATATCTAGGTAGACCAACTTTATTCATGGGAATGGGACAAACTCAACTTTGGCCGATTGATGTAATGAAGGAATTCATCGAGGAAAATACTACAAAAAAGTGGAGACCACCAATAATTGTTAATTGTAGTGCTAATTTCATAAGGGATGCTTCACCTCAAGATATTGTCGATTATATCAAAAAAATCATTGACAATCTTGGCAGAGAGGGAAGCATGAGCTTTATGCTCCCCCAGGTACCAGCTGATACACCGCCATTGAATGTACACACTTTTAATAAAGCTGTCAAGGATTTTGGGAAATATCCAATAGCTGAAAATTTGGACGATATT
>JBHLKB010000380.1:0-3097 GCA_048887205.1 Candidatus Hodarchaeota archaeon | reverse complement strand
AGTAGTAATATTTTATGGAACAAAAAAAAAACTTGGGAAGGAACTATTGCAGGAATGATAACAACTTTTATAATTTGCTTATTCTTTGTGGGGATTTATTTATCTGGAATGTTTTCTTTGGTTTTTTTAATTTTTGATATTTTCACAAACAAACCAATAAGACTTTCGGATAATCTATTAATCCCAATTGGTTGTAGTCTAACTTATATTTTTTTGAGATATTTTTTTAATTTCAAATACTATTCCATTATTTTAAGTTGGTTTTAGATTTGAATGATGAAACTTTGTTAAAGCAGTAAAAATTTTTAAGTTATTTACCTTTAATGGTTAACAGTATGTATTTTTTACCTTCAAGCTTAATTTTAATTGGTCTTTTTTTCTTCACATTGGTCTATATTTTAAAAAATAGAAAAATCAAAATTGAGAAAAATTTGTTTAGTAATGAACTTTTAATTGCACTATTATTTTTGATAGCAGGGATTTTATATCCATTTATGTATAGTTTTCATTCACCTTATTTGAGTGAAACTGTATTAAATTATTTATGGCTATTCACATCAATCTTTTTATTAATTGAAATGGGATTTTTGATTATTACATTAATATATAATACTATAATTTCAAAAAGAAACCCAGAGATTATGGCAGAACGAGATTATAGTAAGTTTTGTGATAAGTTTAACAATAATTGGAAAGATGACTTAAAATCTGAGTTGGGTCGTAAATTTCTACACCTATTTACTTGTTTTGTAATTTTTTTCTTTTGGACATTAGGGACAATCTTAAATGATCTAGGTGTTTTAAACCAATGGGGATTAGACAATTATAGTTTTTCTTTTTCATTGACAATTACTATAGGTTACGGTTTTGTAATTATGTTTCAGGTTGCAGACCTAGCGCGCCTAAATAAATTTTATATGATCCCAAAATGGGCTAAGCGATGGTACAGGGATATGAAACAGTGTGAATTAGATACTTTTGTAGCATCTACGCCATTAGTTTTATCTTTTACGCCTTTTATTTTTGCCCCTTTTCCAATTTTTGCAGCTGTAGCTTTAATAACTACTGGTGCGGATGCTATGGCTTGCATTATAGGTAAAAAATACGGAAAACATAGCCTTAAAAAAAGCTCTAAAAAAACTGTAGAAGGATTTATTGCTGGTGGTGTAACGACATTTGTTATAGTACTTATAATTTTTCTATTGTACTATCCATGGATGACCAAGCCAATAACAATCGAGAAAATTATTTTAATGAGTCTAGTAGCTACTCTATTTTTTCTACTTGTAGATGCCTATTCTAAAAATATTTCAGATAACATTCTAAATCCATTTTTAACAGGATTTGGAATGTGGATAATATTATTACTTTAAAGTTATAATATTTTGAGAAAAATAAATGCAATTAAAATATTTTACCCACCAAAATAGATATAGATAAAAACGATTTGGTCTCCATCTTTCAGAAGAGTTTCTAAAAAGTTATCATCTCGATAACTCCTTCCATTAATAATAATTGAAAGTAGTTTGTTGAATTTTCCTTTCTCTCCTTTTTCCCATATTAATTCAATGAACTTAGCACCATATTTTTGTCCAAAAAACTCAATTAATTCTGATAATGTTATTTCTTCCTCAAATTCATATGTCTCAAATAGGTTTTTAGTTACTTCATTAAAAGGGGGAGAAAATTCAAGATTTAACTTCATAATTAAGTGTTTTGTGTTATTCTCTATGAATTTTAATATAAATATATTATTAAAAACTTGATGTTTATTGTTCATAAAGTCCAAATTAAGTAATTATTGAAGTGGGTTCAACTTGATCTCTTGAATTAAGAGTTAATAAGAGAATTTATAATAAAAGAAAAAAAAATTAGAGAAATTTTAATAGAGATTAAAGATCTTCAGCAGCATCTTTAGCTACATCTTTAATTTCTTCTGCACCTTCTTTGAATCCTTTCTTTACTCCTTTTTTGACAGATCCGGATTTGATTGTTTTCTTAGTAGCTTTTCCGGCAGCCTCAGATCCCGTAATATCTTCTACAAGCCCCCCAGCAGCTTTAGCAATTCCTTTCTTTAGCTTTTTAAATGCTCCCAAAATGTTCCACTCTCTTATAGTTTATACTTTTTATTAATTCTTCAATACCATTATTATATTCTTATATTAAAATAATGAAAATTCAGTTATTATAAATTTATCTAGAAAAAGCTTAAGTATAATTAAATTGAAAAACTCTAATACCCGGTTAAATTTTATTAATTTTTTAATAATTAATTTATTGTAGAGGTTAATTATTTATAGAACTGTTCAAATATGGCAAAAGTATTTTATATTTCTAAAAATAATGTTCGAGATGCATGGCTTTCAGCTGTAGGGCAAGTGTTATTCAATGGGGATGAAATAAGAACTGAATATGACAAGCCAGAAGATCTCCCTTCTAGAGATGCAACAGTGTTAATTGAGATAACTGAACCTTTTTGCAACCCTATCATGCGTAACAATAAGATTATGAAAATTAAATCGAAGTATGGTAATTCTTATGAAGTTTATGGCTGTTTAGCAGATACATATTTAATTGGTTCTGTTCAGAGCGGATATATTGAGGAAATTATGGAAGGTGTAAATGATAATTTACTATACAAATCCGACTTGAGCTTTCCCTACTCATATCATGATAGAGTATATAACTATGCTCCTTACTCTCTTGAAGATTCTATTCATAAAAATTACGATCTAAAAATTATAAATCATGAATTTGTAAAAAACCACCAAAAGTTAATAAAAGCTGAAAAAATCAAAAGCACTTCTGAGTCCAGTACTTGGGAATTAAAAAATGATGTTGAATTTGATTTAGATAAAAAAATCTCTGAACAAATTGGAATTGAAAAAATTCCCATAGAAATTATTGAATTTCCAAGAATAAATCAAATGAATAATATTATACAAAAATTAAAAGAAAAACCATATTCACGTAGGGCACAGGCAATAACTTGGAGGCCACTAGTAGATCCATTTCATATTGATCCACCTTGTCTTCAAAGAATTTATATGCGAATAAAGGATGGGAAATTAATGATGCAAACAACCTGGAGAAGCAG
>JBHLKB010000379.1:0-3106 GCA_048887205.1 Candidatus Hodarchaeota archaeon | reverse complement strand
TCCAGGAATGAGAGTTGCTTTAAATCAAAGAACTTTTGCTATTATGGAAGTCTTACCTACAAAATTGGATCCATTTGTTAAAGGTATGGAGGTAATTGATTCAATTCCAGACATATCTTATGCAGATGTTGGAGGATTAGAAGATCAAATGCAAGAAGTAAGGGAAACTGTAGAATTACCCCTAAAGAAGCCAGAGTTATTTAAAAGAATTGGAATTGAACCACCAAAAGGAGTTTTATTATTTGGCCCTCCTGGTACGGGTAAAACTCTGTTAGCCAAGGCAGTTGCTCATGAAACTGAAGCAACATTTATAAGAATTATTGGATCTGAATTAGTTCAAAAATTTATCGGGGAAGGGGCTCGCTTGGTAAGAGAAATTTTTAATTTAGCAAAAGAAAAAGCCCCTACAATATTGTTTATAGATGAATTAGATGCGATAGGTTCTCAAAGGTTGAAAATAGCTACATCAGGAGATAGAGAAGTTCAAAGGACTCTTATGCAGTTATTAAGTGAATTGGACGGATTTGAACAAAGGGGAGATGTTAAAATCATTGGTGCAACGAATAGAATCGATATTTTAGACCCTGCGTTATTAAGACCAGGTAGATTTGATCGTATGATTGAATTTCCTATTCCTGACGAAGTAGCTCGAGAAGCTATATTTAAGATTCATACAAGAAATTTGCATATTGAAGAAAAATTGGATTTAAAAAAACTAGTGAATCAAACAGATGGAGCAACCGGTGCTGATATCAAGGCAATTTGTACAGAAGCAGGAATGTTTGCAATAAGAAAAGAAGCTGATATGATTATCAACAAAGATTTTGTTGATGCAGTTAATAAAGTAATGAATAAAGTAAAAGATCAGTTTGTAGAATCTAGATTATATTCTTAGCATTTAATAAATATAATTTATTTATCTTCATATCAATTTTCTGAAATTAAACAACCTTTTCATTTATGGATTCTCCATTATTATTAGGCTTAAGAAAAATTAAATCTATTTCAGATTATCAATTTGGGAAAGAGATCACTGATATACTTTTTGATGATATTAATCAGATACGTTTTGAACGATCACCAAATACAAATAAAATTAGATATATCTATTATATGGACAATTTATTGCTTACTTTAAGACCTACTAATGGTTTTTTTACTTTAACCCTCTACTCAGCTCGTAAATTAACAGATAAAATTGATCCTCCAAAACTAAGGGTAATTGTATTAAATGATATTTCTGAATTTATAAAGGAAGGAAGGAATGTTTTTTGTAAACACGTAGTTGATATTGATGAGGATTTAAGACCATTAGATGAAGTAATAGTAGTCAATCAAAATGATGAACTATTAGGTATTGGGAAATTAAGAATTCCTGTTTCTTATGTAAAATCCTTCTCCCATGGCATTGCAGTTAATATAAGAAAAGGAATTTATAAATCAAAAATTTAAATCTCGAATTATTATATATTTTAAGAAACACGACAGTTATCAAAGTGAAAAAAATTGGTTAAATTGCCAAAAGAAATGCAGGATAAGGTAAAAAGCAAACCGAAACGTCCTCAACCAGTAAAAACGCGTGAAGGTCAACAGTTTGGGTCTAGACAAATGCGTAGAAGAATGGCACAACAGGGTATTGACATGGAACAAATAGATGCTACTAGAGTTATAATAGAAGGATCGGATAAAACATTGCTTATAGAACAACCTGAAGTTGTCCTAATGAAGCAAGCAGGTCAAGAAATATATCAGGTAATAGGGCAAGCGGAAGAGGTTACTCCTGATAGTATTTCAATCGAAAGTGATGAAGCTACTGAAAAACTCCTACCAATTGAAGAATCTGAATTAAAACCAATTATAACAGAAAATGATATTATATTAGTTGCCACACAAGCTAATGTAGATAAGAAAGAAGCAGAATCTGTATTAAAAGAATGTAATGGAGATATTGCTAAAGCAATTTTGTTTTTAAAGAATAGACCTTAATTTAGAAACAGTTGTTAAATAATAAAGGTTAAGAATTATAAAATTTTTATTATTCAAAGAGCATACAATTTGGTTTTTTATGTCAAAAATTAAAAAAAAACGTCCTAGTGGTCCATCGACCATTTCAGATTTGGATATAAAATTTGAAAAAATCATTCAGTTCTCAGGTTGGATGTTTTTATTAGCTCTTGGAGGATTTATGGGTGCTTGGATTCTTTTTGATTTAATTTTAGAAATATTAGAATTAGAACTATCAGCTATGACGTATGCTTTTATCATCTTTACAGGTACAAATTCAGCAATTAGTTTTGCTTTAGCTACAAAAATAAGAAATAATAGAGATAGAAAAAAAGAATTTTTTCGTGATTGGTTATTAGGAGAATTTATATTTTGTATGCTAGCTGTTTTTGCGGTTGCAGTATATGTATGGTAAAATCTTTTAATTATGTGTGTTTTAAATAGAGAAATGAAAATTTGTTATCTTCATTTATAATCTTCTCTAGAAGGATTAAAAACATCAATAACTTCTGTGTGTTCTAAGATTAACGCTCCATGTTTTTCATTAGAAGCAAAAACATAACTATCCCCTTCATTAGCTATGAATTCACCTTCTTCTGTTATAAATTTAAGTTTTCCTTTAATTACGTAACCGATCTGGTTCTCTTTATGATGATGTACAGGAACTTTAGCATTCTTTTCAAGTATAAAATGGCAAAGCATCAAAGAATCATTATATATTAAAGTTCGTCGAAAAATTCCTTGTAAAGCTTCTACAACTTGTACATTTTCTTTATTTACTATCTTATTTATCATGGTAGATGTCCATATGAACTGTTTTAATAAAAATTTTTTATTTAAATATACTTAGTATTTTTTCTTATAAAGATTTTATAAGAAAAATCTAAGAAAAAGTGAGCATAGATTCGACGTAAATTAAAATTATTTGTAATTAGAGAATTAATAAATCAGAAATTGAAAAGTCTCCAAATAATTAAGAATTTTTTCGTAGTTTTAATACACAGCTCTTAAATATTCAAATAAAGAGTTAATAAATTAAGTTTAAATTGGAAAAATAAATAAATTTTTATATCAAAAGAGGTAAAATATTAACGATAATAAA